>JBFXBB010000069.1:0-10924 GCA_050183685.1 Amphiplicatus sp. | reverse complement strand
GGGCCAGGTATTCCGATTCGGATATTGCCCGCCATATGACTTTCCCGACCAGCGGACATTAAAACGCGAGCCCCATTCTCTATGCCCTAACGCCCGGTCCCTAATCTCCATTCCCTAAGATGCAGATCTATCTGCCCATCGCCGAGATGCCCGTCGATCCCTTCATGATCATCATCATGAGCGCGGCGGTCGGATTCCTGTCGGGCATGTTCGGGATCGGCGGCGGCTTTTTGATGACGCCGCTTCTCATCTTCTACGGCGTGCCGCCGGCGGTCGCGGTCGGCACCGAAATGGCGCAGATCGTCGCTTCCTCCGTGTCCGGCGCAACGGCGCATCTTCGCCGCAAGACCGTCGACTTCCAAATGGGCGCTTTTCTCATCGCCGGCGGCGGCGTCGGCTCCATTCTCGGCGTGCTGCTCTTCAAGAGCCTGCGCGAAAGCGGCCAGATCGATCTTTTCATTTCGACCGCCTATGTGATTTTTCTAGGCCTTCTCGGCTTCCTGATGCTCGCCGAAAGCTTGCGCGCGCTCCTGCGCCAGCCAAGGCCGGGCGCGCCGAAACGCCGAAAGCGGCGCACCGCCTGGATGGCGGCGCTTCCCTTTGCGATGCGCTTTCGCCGCTCGCAGCTCTATATCAGCCCGGCGCCGCCGATCCTTCTCGGGTTTATGATCGGCGTTTTGTCGGCGATCATGGGCGTCGGCGGCGGCTTCATCATGGTGCCGGCGATGATCTACATCCTGCAAATGCCGACGAGCGTCGTCGTCGGCACGTCGCTCTTTCAGGTCATTTTCATCGCCGCGATCGCGACCATCCTGCATGCGGCGGCGAATCAGACGGTCGACATCGTGCTCGCGCTTCTTTTGATTTCCGGCGGCGTCGTCGGCGCGCAGCTCGGCGCGCGTTTCGGCGCGCGGCTCAAAGCCGAGCAGCTCCGCGCGCTGCTTGCAATCGTCGTACTCGCCGTCTGCGCGCGCCTCGCCCTCGGCCTTATCGTGACGCCGGACGCGCTCTATCTCATCGAGGCGCTATGAAGGGTCTTCTCGCCGCGTTCCTCCTTGTTCTCGCCGCGCCCGCCAAGGGCGCGGAGATCGCCATCGCGCTCACCGAGGAGGTCGTTGAGGTCAATGCGAGCTTTTCCGGCGCCGAGCTTGTGCTTTTCGGCGCGCTTGCCGGCGCCGAGGCGATGTCGCCCGAGACGCGCGCGCAATACGATATCGTCGCGGTGGTGCGCGGCCCGGCGATCAATTTCCGGCTGATTCCGATGTTGCGCGAGCAGATCGTCTGGACGACGGGACCGGCCATCCTCGTCGCCGGCGCGCCGGGAATTCTTCTGACCGCCTCGACGCGCCCGCTCGATGAAGCAACGACGCCCGCCTTGCGCCGCGCGCTCCATCTCGATGCGAACGCCCTCGATGTCGCGCCGCTGATCAAGACGACGAATGCGCGCGCCGCCGCGATCGTCGACGCGCGGGGGCCGGCGGTTCTCGGCGCGGCCTTCCTTGACGCGGCGCGCAGCGCCGGCCTCATCAAGGAGACGGCGAACGCGGTTTCCTTCAAAAAGGGATCGCTTTTCTCGATCGACATCGAACTGCCGCCGACGACGCCGGTGGGCGAGTATGTCGTCGACATTTACCTTCTGCGGGACGGCGCGCTCGTTTCCGAGGACAGCGCGCGGCTTTCCGTCAACAAGGTCGGGATCGAGCGCGGGGTCTATGAGCTCGCCCATGCGCGCCCCATCGCCTATGGCATCGGTTGCGTCGCCATCTCGCTCGCGGCAGGCTGGCTCGCCGCCGCCGCATTCCGGAAATCCGGCTGATCGTCTATAAGGGGAGACGCCATGACCTTTGCCTTCAAGACCGTCCCGCATCTCATTTTTGAGACGGGCGCGAGCGCCCGTCTCGGCGAGATCGTGCTCGGCCGCATGAAGCGGCCGCTTGTCGTCACGGATAAGGGCCTCCTTGAGGCCGGCCTCGTCGAGCCGGCGCTGAAGAGCCTCGAAGCGGCGGGCATGACGGCGTCCGTTTTCGCCGATGTCGCCTCCGACCCGCCAGCGCCGATCGTGCGCCGCGCCGTCGCCGCCGCGCGCGAGGCCAAGGCCGACGGCGTCATCGGCCTTGGCGGCGGCTCGTCGCTCGACACGGCGAAGATCGTCGCGGCGCTGATGAAGTCCTCGCAATCCCTTGAAGACATTTACGGCGTCGGCCAGATCGCGGCCCCGCGCGCGCCGCTCGCCCTCATCCCGACGACGGCGGGCACGGGCTCGGAAGTGACGAATATCGCCATCGTGACGACCGAAGACGACCAGAAAATGGGCGTCGCGGACGACGCGCTTTACGCCGACATCGCGCTTCTCGATGCGGGCCTGACGCTCGGCCTGCCGCGCGCGGCGACGGCGGCGACCGGGATCGACGCGATGGTCCACGCGATCGAGGCCTTCACGTCGAAAATGAAAAAGAACCCCGTCTCGGACGCGCTGGCGAAAGAGGCGCTGCGGCTCCTATCGGCGAATATCGTCAAAGCCTGCACGGCGCCGGACGACCTCGCCGCACGCGAGGCGATGCTGCTCGGCGCGATGCTCGCGGGGCAAGCTTTCTCCAACGCCCCGGTCGCCGCCGTCCACGCGATGGCCTATCCGATCGGGGCGCTGTTCCATGTGCCGCACGGGCTTTCGAACGCGCTGATGCTGGCGCCGGTGCTCCGCTTCAACAGGGAGGCGGCCGCGCCGCTTTACGCAGAGCTCGCAGCGATCGTCGCGCCCGCCGCCGCAGGCTCGCCGGAAGCGCGGGCGGACGCGTTCATCAACGAGATCTGCGCGGTCTGCCGCGCGACGGGCCTCGCCGCGCGTCTCCGCGACGTGCATGTCTCGCATAACGATCTGCCGCGCATGGCCGAGGACGTCATGAAGATCACCCGGCTTCTTCAGAACAATCCGCGGCCGATGACCTATGACGACGCGCTGAGGCTTTATGAGGAAGCGCTATAGGGAGACAGCGAATGCCCAAAGCGCCGCCGCCGCCAGGCGCCGTCCAAAGGTTCTTTGACTCCTTCGATGCGCCGATCGCCGCTCGTCTTTGGCGGTTGCGCGCGCTGATCTATGACGTCGCCTCGCGGACGCCGGAAATCGGCGCCTTGAGCGAAACGATAAAATGGGGCGAGCCGAGCTACGCGCCGCTAAGGAAAAATGTCGGCAGCCCGGTCCGCCTCGGCGTCTCCAGACGGCATCCGGGCCAATGCGCCCTCTTCTTCGTCTGCCACACGACCCTCGTCGAGCGCTTTCGAGAGTTTTACGGAGACAGGCTCGCCTTTGAAAAAAACCGCGCCGTTATCGTTTCGCCGACCGGCCGGCTTCCGACCGCCGTCCTGCGCGACTGCATCGCGGCGGCGCTCGCCTACCATCTCAGAAAGAAGAAATCCGTATGAAGATCGCCTCTTCCGCCCGCGCCGAATACCGGCATTTCCTTCCCCTCCAGACCCGGTGGGCGGACAATGACATATACGGGCATGTCAACAACGTCGCCTATTACGGTTATTTCGATACGATCGTGAACGATTATCTGATCGCGGCCGGCGCGCTCGACATCCATGACGGGTCCGTCATCGGCCTCGTCGTCGAGACGGGCTGCCGCTATTTCGCGCCGCTCGCCTTTCCGCAAAGGCTCGAAGGGGCGATGCGCGCCGCCAAAATCGGCAATTCGTCCGTGCGCTATGAATTGGCGATCTTCGCTGAAGGCGCCGATGATCCCGCCGCAGAGGGATATTTCGTTCATGTCTATGTCGATCGGCGAACGAGGCGGCCGACGACGCTGCCCGACCCATTTCGCCGGTCGCTTGAGAAAATCGCGGTTTAACGCGGGATGAATTCGAGCTTCTCCTCTGGAAAGCGTTGGGGCGTTTTCTTCATCGGAAGCCTTTGATAAACTTCCTTAAGGGACGAAACGAGCATGGCCGCCATCCAATCGAAAATCGATGCGCGTTCGGAAGGCTTCGCGACGAACGACGCCGCCATGCGGACCCTCGTCGAAGAAATGCAGGCCAAAGCCGCAAAGATCGCCGAAGGCGGCGGCGCGGCGCGCGCCGAGCGGCACAAGGCGCGCGGCAAGCTCCTCGCGCGCGAAAGAATAGAACGCCTCATCGATCCGGGCGCCGCCTTTCTCGAACTCGGCGCCTTCGCCGCCCATGACATGTATTCGGGCGATATCGCGGCGGCGGGGATCGTCACTGGCGTCGGACGCGTCGAGGGCGTTGAATGCATGATCCTCGCCAATGACCCGACGGTCAAAGGCGGCGCCTATCACCCGATGACGGTGAAAAAACATCTGCGCGCCCAGGAGATCGCCGGAGAAAATCGCCTGCCTTGCCTTTATCTCGTCGAATCGGGCGGCGCGTTCCTGCCCATGCAGGACGAGGTCTTTCCGGACAAGGACGATTTCGGCCGCATCTTCTATAATCAGGCGAACCTCTCGGCCGCCGGAATTCCGCAGATCGCGGTCGTGCACGGCTCCTCGACGGCGGGCGGCGCCTATGTGCCGGCGATGTCGGACGAGGCGATCATCGTCCGCAAACAGGGGACGATTTTTTTAGCGGGCCCGCCGCTCGTCAAGGCGGCGACCGGCGAAGTCGTCAGCGCCGAGGATCTCGGCGGCGGCGACGTTCATGCGCGCGAAAGCGGCGTCGCCGATCATCTCGCCGAGGATGACGACCACGCGCTCGGCCTTGCGCGCGCCATCGTCTCGCGCCTCAACTGGCGAAAGCGCGGCGCGCTCGCCGCGGCGCCCGTCAAGGCGCCGCTTTACGCCGCCGAAGAGATCTACGGAATCGTCGAGAAGGACCCCCGCAAGGCCTATGACGCGCGCGAGCTCGTCGCGCGGCTCATCGACGGCTCTGATTTCGACGAATTCAAGCCGCTCTACGGCTCGACCCTGGTGACGGGCTTTGCGCGTCTTCATGGGTTTCCCGTCGGGATTCTCGCCAATAACGGCATTCTCTTCTCCGAAAGCGCGCAAAAAGGCGCGCATTTCATCGAGCTTTGCTGCCAGCGCATGATCCCTCTCCTCTTTCTTCAAAACATCACCGGCTTCATGGTCGGCCGCGCGGCCGAAGCGGGCGGGATCGCCAAAGACGGCGCCAAGCTCGTCGCCGCCGTCGCGACGGCGCGGGTCCCGAAATTCACCGTCATCGTCGGCGGCTCCTATGGCGCGGGCAATTACGGCATGTGCGGGCGCGCCTTCGGACCGCGCTTTCTTTTCATGTGGCCGAATGCGCGCATTTCCGTCATGGGCGGCGAGCAGGCGGCGGCCGTCCTCGCGGCCGTGCGCCGCGACGGGCTGAAGCCCGGCGAGAATTGGCCCGCCGAGGAGGAAGAAAAGTTCAAGGCCTCGATCCGCGCCGATTACGACGCCCAAGGCTCGCCCTATTATTCATCGGCCCGGCTCTGGGACGACGGGATCATCGATCCGGCGCAAACGCGCGACATTCTCGGCCTTTGCCTTTCGGCGAGCCTCAACGCCCCGATCGAGCCGACAAAATTCGGCGTCTTCAGGATGTAGGCCATGAAGCATAAAATCCTTATACAGATCATCGACTCAAGAGGGCTCGCGCGTTTGACCCTGAACCGCCCCGAGCGCCGCAATGCGCTCGATGAAGAGCTGATCGGCGCCGTCTGCGACGCGATGGGTCGGCTCAACGCGGACAAGGCCGTGCGCGCGATCGTCGTCGCCGGCGCGGGCTCCGCCTTTTCAGCGGGCCTCGATCTCGACATGATGAAGCGCATCGCGGAGCAATCGCCCGCCGAGAACAAGGACGACGCGCGCCGCCTCGCCCATATGCTGTCCGCCGTCTACGCCTCTCCGAAGCCGACGATCGCGCTTGTCAATGGCCCGGCGATCGGCGCCGGGATCGGGATCGCGGCGGCCTGCGATATCGCGATCGCGGCGGAGGGCGCCTTTTTCGCGTTCTCCGAAGCGCGCCTCGGAATCATTCCCGCGATCGTCGCGCCTTTCGTCATCGAGGCGATCGGCGCGCGCCAGGCGCGGCGCTATTTCCTGACCGGCGAGCGCTTCGACGCCGAAACGGCGCGCCGCATCGGCCTTGTCCATATGGTCGCCATGCCGGCGCATCTCGAAGCGACCCTCGACATCGCCGTCGAGAACTTGCTCTTGTGCTCGCCGGCCGCGCAGCATGAAGCGAAGGATCTGATCCGCATGGTCGCGAACCGTCCGGTCACGAACAGTCTCGCCGAGGAGACGGCCAACCGCATCGCGCGCCTGCGCGCCGGTCCGGACGGCCAGGAAGGCGTCGCCGCCTTCCTCGAAAAACGACAGCCGATCTGGGTCAAGAACTGAGCTTATGAGAAACGCCAGCGACCCGGGGCGGCTCTAATGTTCAAGAAACTATTGATCGCCAATCGCGGCGAGATCGCGGTCCGGGTCGCAAGAACCGCGCGGCGCATGGGCGTTGCGACGGTCGCGGTCTATTCCGAGGCGGATCAAAACGCGCCGCATGTCCGCGCCTGCGACGAGGCCGTTCCTATCGGCCCTTCGGCGCCGGCCGAGAGCTATCTCAAGATCGACCGTCTCCTCGACGCGGCGAAAAGAACCGGCGCCGAAGCGGTTCATCCAGGCTATGGCTTTCTTTCCGAGAACGCCGCTTTCGCCGACGCGCTCGCCGCCGCCGGCCTCGGCTTTATCGGCCCGACGGCGAAAACGATCCGGGCGATGGGCTCGAAATCCGGCGCCAAGGATTTGATGGAGGCGGCGGGCGTGCCGGCGACGCCGGGCTATCAGGGCGCGGACCAGTCGCTCGCGACCTTCAAAAAGCAAGCAAAGCGCATCGGCTATCCGGCGCTGCTCAAAGCGACGGCGGGCGGCGGCGGGAAAGGCATGCGCCTTGCCGCCAAGGAAGCCGATCTCGCCGAGGCGGTCGCCGCGGCGCGGCGCGAGGCGAAATCCGCCTTTGGCGACGACCGGCTGCTCCTTGAAAAATATCTGCCGCGCGCGCGCCATCTCGAAGTGCAGATCTTCGGCGACGGCAAGGGCGAGGTCGTGCATGTCTTCGAACGCGACTGCTCCGTTCAGCGGCGCCATCAAAAGATCGTCGAAGAAGCCCCCGCGCCGCGCCTTGCGGCCGAGATCCGGGCGCGCCTTCTCGACGCGGGCGTCGCGGCGGGAAAAGCCGTCGCCTATCGCGGCGCGGGAACGGTCGAATTTCTTTATGACGGCGAAAACGCCATCTATTTCATGGAAATGAACACGCGCCTCCAGGTCGAGCATCCCGTATCGGAGGCGATCGCCGGCGTCGATCTCGTCGAATGGCAGCTCCGCGTCGCGGCGGGCGAGCCCCTGCCCTTACGGCAAGAGGATATCCGCGCCGAGGGCCACGCCTTCGAAGCGCGCCTCTATGCGGAAAATCCGGCGCAGAATTTCGCGCCGTCGACCGGGACGCTGACGACATTGCGCCTGCCGGCCGGCCTTCGCGTCGATTCCGGCGTCGAGGAAGGCCAGGCCATCACGCCATATTACGACCCGCTGATCGCAAAGATTGTCGCGCATGGAAAGACGCGCGAGGAAGCGCGCGCGCGCCTCGCTTCCGCGTTGTCGGAAATACGGGTCGCGGGCCTTGAGACCAATGCGCAATTTCTCCACGCCCTTGCGACCGATTTCGATTTCGCGGCGGGCGACGTCTCGACGCGTTATATCGAGGAGCACCCCTCCCTGTTCGACCGTCCGCCAGCGGATCATCGAGCCCGCGCGGCCCTCCTCTTTTCGCGCCATGACGAGGCCGCCGCCGGCGAAGACCCCTGGGACGCGCTCGCCGGCTTCCGCCTCAACGCCGCGGCGACGGGCGCTTATTGGATCGCGCTCGACGGCGCGCCGGCGCTCGCGCGGATGAGAAAAAGGGGCGACGATTTCGAAGTCGCGATTGAGCCCAATGCGGCCGCGGCGCTGCGCCGCGAGGGCGTCGCCGCGGGCGAGGCGATCCGATTCGCCTTCAGGGCCGAAAAAGCCGGCGACACTATCCTCGTCACGATCGACGGCGAGACGACGGCCGCCTTTGTCGCGCCGCATGGAGCGCAAAGTCGGGTCTTTATCGGCGCGGATTATTGGGATTTCGCCGCGCGGGATCCGCTCGCCGCGCGCGCGGCCCATTCGGCCGCGGGCTCGCTCGCCGCGCCGATGCCGGGGATCGTAACGCTGCTTGTCGCCAAACCCGGCGAGGCGGTCGCCGCCGGCGCGACGCTCTTGCTCATGGAGGCGATGAAGATGGAGCATGCGCTCAAGGCCCCCTCCGACGGCGTCGTCAAGGCGTTCCGCTTCAGGCCGGGCGACCAGGTCAAAGAGGGCGAGCTGCTCGTCGATTTCAAGGAGAGCGCATGAGCTTCGCCATTCTCTATCGCTGGCGGGTCGATCCCGCCAAGGCGGACATATTCGAAAAGGCGTGGGCGGAAGGAACGCGTCTCATTCATGAACGCTGCGGCTCTTTCGGCGCGCGGCTGCATCGCGGCGAAGACGGCCTATACTGGTCCTATGCGCTCTGGCCCGACGAGGCGACGCGCAAGCGCTGCTTTGGCGAAACGACCGTGACGTCCGAGGCGTGTTTCAAGCGGATGCAGGCGGCGGTGACGGAACATTTCGAGGAGATCGCGCTCGACCTCCTTGTCGATCTTCTGGCGCCGCTGTCGTCCCATCCTTCGTGACGGCGCTTCGCGCCTCCTCAGGATGAGGCCCGTATTATCGCGACAGGGGAAAGCCTCATCCTGAGGAGCGGCCCTGCAAGGGCCGCGTCACGAAGGATGGGGGGGGCGGCTCCGATCAAGCTCAACTGCCTCACGCCCCCTCACAAGCGATCGGGATAAATCGGCTGAATGTCGACCGGAAGGGCGCCGAGCGAGGCGATCGCCTTTTTCGCCGGCTCATCGAGGACCGCGACCGTTTCGAGAAACGTCTTGACCGCCGCATAGTCGCCGTCGCCCTGCATGACGACGACGTCGCGGGTAAGGTCGGCGACGCCTTTTTCGAGCTTCGGAAAATCGAGCCGAAACCGCGCCGCCGCCTCGTCCCAACGGGCCGCGCCGATATTCCGAAAATAGCGATATTGAAAGGCCGCGCCGCGCCCATGCGCTTCGTTCGTTCCGAAACGCATCGCGCGGAAGAGCCCGACGAAATAAGTCGCGAGAAAGCTTTCCTTCTCGGCGGCGGGAAGTTCGCCGCGCTGCATCATATAGAGGATGTTATAGGCGCCCATGACGTCGGCCTTGCCTTCCTCAATCGGCGAATAGAGTTCCTTCAATTCGGCGCTCACCGTCGTCGCGCGGCCGTCAAGCGTGATCGAGCCCGGCCCCATCGAATGCGAAAGCTCGTGAAAGAGCGTCTCCATCGCCATATATTTCTTGACGAGCAGGCCCGCCTGGTCGGCGACGAGAACCTCGCGCGCCATCGGCGCGAGGATGCGCTCGAATTTCGCGCCGAGGACATTGCTCAAAAGCACCTTCTTTGCGCCCTTCGCCTCGCGCACGCGCTCGTCATTGGGCAGGTTGAAGGCGATCGTCTGCACGCCCGGCCTGTTGTCGCCGCCGCCGTGAACCTGCTCCGTCACGGCGATCGGCGAGTCAAAGCCGCGATTGAAATTCTTATAGCGATCCTCGACCGGGAGATTTTCTTCCATGTCGCGCAGCATGTGCTTGTATTTGTCAAGCGCGGCGCTCTCCTCCGGATTGCGGATCGTGATGAAGGCCTCGAAGGCCGTTTTGTAACCGAAGAGAGTGTCCGTATAGATCTCATAGGGTCCGATCGCCGCTTCGATCGGGCCGTCGAGATCCATCCAGGCCATCTCCGACTCATAATAGTCGTCCGACAGGAACGCGTCGGCGCGCAGGGAAAGAAACTTCCTTAGACTTTCATTGCTCGTCATCGCCGCCGCCTCGCGCATCAGCGCTGCGGCGGGCTCAAGCCATTCGCGGTAATAGACCGAATAAGGAATGGCGGCGAGCCTTCCTTCCTCGCGCCGGATGACGGTATAGCCGCTCTTGAACGCCTTCTCGTTGTCGGGATGGGCCGCGATCCAGGCCTCGAATTCGTCTTTCGTCATATCCTCGGGATAAAAGGCCGCCCCGGCGGGCATCCGCGCCTCGCCATAAAAGGGCTTATCGTGGTCAAGCGTGTCCCAGGGTCCAAAATGCAGATCGAAAAGATCGAGAAGCAGTCCCTTGTCGGGAAGATCGCTTTCGGCGATCTCGGCGCGCCATTCGGGATTCTTCTCGCTGCGCTGGCGCAGATAAATCTCCGACATCAGATCGCCGACCTGATTGAGAAGGGCGATGACGCCCCGCTCCTCCTCGGTGAGAAAAGAAGCGTCGGGGCGCATCTCCACTGTCGCGAATTGCGCGCGCATTTCTTCCAGACGCGCGCGCGGCCATGCGGGAGCCGTCTCGGCGGCGACGGCGGCGGCCTGCTGCGGCGCAGGCTGCGAGGCGTCGGCCGCCTTTTCCTCGCGAATGCAGGCGGCGAGGAAAAAAAGCGCGGCGAGAACGAGACAGCGCATGGGATCGGCCCCTCCGTCATTTCGGCGCACCATAAACGAGCCTTTCGCTCAAGGGAAAGGAGCGCGAGCGCGCGCCGGCAATGCTTTGATACGATTTCGCCATAGTCTCGCCCTTGAAGGCCGGCTAGGCTTCATTCTAAGAGGGGCGAGGATTGACGAATGAACGGGCGGGCAATGCAGCGTTTTGCGGTCATCGGCCTTGTGGCGTGCCTCGTCGCGGCGCCCGCCCGCGCCGACGCGCCGAGCTTTCACGAATGGCTCAAGGGCTTTCGGGCCGAAGCGGCCGCGGCGGGCCTGCGCGAAGATGTGATCGATCGCGCCTTTGACGGCGTCAATGTCATGCCGCGCGTTCTGGAGCTCAATGAGGACCAGCCCGAATTCGCCCGCG
>JBFXBB010000068.1:0-10961 GCA_050183685.1 Amphiplicatus sp. | reverse complement strand
CCGGCGTTTCCGCAATCGCGCAGATCGTCGTCACCATCAGGAATGAGATCGGGGTCCTCTCCGACGTCGCAGGCGTCATCGCGCGCTATGGCGTCTCCATCGCCAATATCAAGATGCGCAACCGGTCGCCGGAATTTGTCGAATTGTTCGTCGATGTCGAGGTGAAGGATACAAGGCAGCTTGAGCAGATGCTGGCGGGGCTTCGCGCTTCCGCCGCCGTGCTCTCGGCTGAACGCAATGAGATGGCCGATCATGAAAGCTGACGACGTGCTCAAAGAGTTTGTGGAAGCAGGCGCCCTTCTGAAGGGGCATTTCGTTCTGTCGTCCGGCCTCCATAGCGACACCTATTTGAACAAATCGATCGTCTCGATGTATCCGGCGCGCACCGAGCGATTATGCCGGGCGCTTGCAAGAAAGGCCCGTGACGCGTTTGGCGACAATATCGATTACGTCGTTTCGCCGGCGATGGGCGCGATCATCTATGGGTATGAAACGGCGCGCCATCTTGGCGCGCCCTTCATGTTTGTCGAACGGGTCGACGGCGAATTCCAACTTCGCCGCGGCTTTCGGGTGAAGAAGGGCGATCGCGTGCTCGTCGTTGAGGATATCGTCTCGACCGGGCTGTCGGCGCGCGAATGCGTCGACGCCCTGCGCAAGGCGGGCGCAGAAGTCGCGGGGCTCGCCTGCCTGATCGACCGTTCGGACGGGAAGGCCGATGTCGCCGCGCCGATGACGGCGCTCGCCGCGCTTAAGGTCGACGCCTGGCCGCCGGACGATCTGCCGGCGCACCTGAAAGATACGCCCGCCGTCAAACCCGGCAGCCGCGGAGTGAGCCAGTGACCATCCGTCTCGGCGTCAATATCGATCATATCGCGACGATCAGAAATGCGCGGGGCGGGCCGCATCCCGATCCCGTTCGCGCCGCCGAGATCGCGGCGAGCGCCGGCGCCGACGGCATAACGGCGCATTTGAGAGAAGACCGTCGCCATATCCGCGATGAGGACATGCGCCGCCTTAAGGCGGAGATCGATCTGCCGCTGAATTTCGAGATGGCCGCAACCGCGGAAATGGCGGGGCTGGTCGCCGAAATCCGTCCGCACGCCTGCTGCATCGTGCCCGAGAACCGCAATGAACGCACGACCGAAGGCGGTCTTGATGTCGCGGGTCAAGAAGCGTTTATTGCGCCCTTTGTCAGGAGTTTAAGCGAACTTGGCGTTCGCGTCTCGCTCTTTGTCGATCCCGACACGCGCCAGATTGACGCCGCGAAAAATGTCGGCGCGCCTGTCGTCGAGATCCACACCGGCGCCTATCATGAAGCCTGCGCGGCGACCGTCCCGGCGCGGATCGATCGCGAGTTGCGGCTTGTCCGCGCCGCCGCCGAGCACGCCGCCGGCCTCGGGCTTGAGGTTCACGCCGGTCACGGGCTTACCTTCCACAATGTGCAGCCCGTCGCCGCGATCAAAGAACTTGCCGAATTGAATATCGGCCATTTTCTTATCGGCGAGGCGGTCTTCATGGGGCTCGCCGAGAGCGTCAAGGAAATGAAGCGCCTGATGCGGGACGCGCGGACGTGATTATCGGCATCGGCAATGATGTGATCGATATACGGCGCGTCGAAAAGACGCTTGCGCGTCATGGCGAGCGATTTGTCGCTCGGCTCTTTACCCAGATCGAACAGGCGAAGTCGGATCGGCGGCGCAATCGCGCGGCTTCCTACGCCAAGCGATTCGCGGCAAAGGAGGCCTGCGCCAAGGCGCTCGGCACCGGGCTTTCTCGCGGCGTCTTCTGGCGGGATATGGGCGTCGTCAATCTGCCGGGCGGCAAACCGACAATGGCCTTGACCGGCGGGGCGGCGAGGAGGCTTGCGGAAATCACGCCGCCGGGGCATGAGGCGGAGATTCATTTGACCATCACCGACGAATTCCCGCTCGCGCAGGCGATCGTCATCATTTACGCTAGGACATCCGGGGGCCGAAGGGCGAACGACGCTCAAACGGAGTAGAGGCGAGGCACTATGCGTTTCTGGTTCA
Organism: Amphiplicatus sp.; assembly: GCA_050183685.1. GTDB lineage: Bacteria > Pseudomonadota > Alphaproteobacteria > Caulobacterales > Parvularculaceae > Amphiplicatus. The sequence goes on along the minus strand of JBFXBB010000068.1, from coordinate 8,931 downwards.
GCCAAGACAGCGGCGTCGAGGGGATGGCGTTGAAAGACAAAAAGAAAATGACCGCGAGCGAGGAGGCGTGGGACCTGGCGAAGACGGTTTTCTATGCGGTCGCGATCGCGCTTGTTCTGAGGATCGTTATTTTTCAGCCTTTCAACATTCCCTCGGGCTCAATGAAGCCCAATCTTCTGGTCGGGGACTTCCTCTTCGTCTCGAAGCCGTCCTACGGCTATTCGCGCGCCTCGCTTGTCTGGCCGCTGACGCGCCTGCCGATTCATGGCCGGCTTTTTGGCGGCGAGCCCAAGCGCGGCGATGTCGTCGTCTTCAAGAACCGCAAGGACGGCAATAAGGACTACATCAAGCGCGTCATCGGCCTGCCGGGCGACGAGATTCGCATGATCGAGGGTCATCTTTATATCAACGGCGGTCCGGTGAAGAAGGAATTCGCCGGCATGATGATGGCCGATTGCAACGGCGCGCCCGAAGAGACGCCGTCTTACCGGGAAACGCTTGACAACGGCGTCAGCTATATCGTCGAGGAATGCGACGGCGATCGGGGCAGTCTCGACAATGTCGGACCTTATCAGGTGCCGGCGGGCCATTATTTCATGATGGGCGACAATCGCGACAAAAGTCAGGACAGCCGCGTCGTCAGCCATGTCGGTTATATTCCGCAGGAGGATATTGTCGGCAAGGCGGAGCGCCTCTTTTTCTCCGTCAACGGAGAAAAAGCGCGGATTTGGGAGGTCTGGAACTGGCCCTTCGCGATCCGCTACGCCCGCATATTCCACCGCGTGAAATGACGGGCGCGACGGAGGCTCTCGAAGCGCTTGTCGGGCATGAATTCGTCGACCGGACGCTTCTCGACCGCGCGCTCACCCATTCGAGCCTTTCCGGCGACAGGCGGGTGAAGGATTTGGAGCGCCTTGAATTTCTCGGCGACCGCGTGCTCGGACTTTTCGCCGCCGAGGCGTTGTGGCGCCTTTATCCTGACCTCGAAGAAGGAGAGCTCGCGCCGCGCCTGAATGCGCTTGTCAGAAAAGAGACCTGCGCCAAAGCGGCGCTCGCGCTCGGTCTCGATGCGCTCGTGCGCATGTCGCCGCATGAGGAGGAGGCTGGCGGACGGCGCAAGAAGGCGATCCTCGGCGACGTTTGCGAGGCTTTTCTCGGCGCTCTTTACATAGACGGCGGGCTCGAAGCGGCGCGGCGCGCCTTCGACGTCTTTTGGACGCCCAATCTCGAAAAGCTGTCGCAGGGCCATCGCGACGCCAAAACGACCTTGCAGGAATGGAGTCAGGAGCGGCGCAAAGGCACGCCGCATTATGCCGTGACCGCTTCCGGCGGGCCCGCCCATGCGCCCGATTTCGAGATCGAGGTCAGGATCGAGGGCTATGCGCCGGCGCGCGGCGAGGGACGCTCCAAACGCGAGGCGCAGATGGCGGCGGCTTCGGCCTTTCTCATCCGCGAGGGCGTCTGGAGCGAAGATGAGTGAGAGGCGCTGCGGCTTTGTCGCGGTTATCGGCGCGCCGAACGCGGGCAAGTCGAGCCTCGTCAACGCGCTCGTCGGCGCGAAAGTCTCCATCGTCACCCACAAAGTGCAGACGACGCGCGCGCGAATAAGGGGCGTCGCGATCGAGGGCGACACGCAACTCGTTTTTATCGACACGCCGGGCGTCTTTGCGCCGCGCCGCCGGCTCGATCGCGCGATGGTCGCGGCCGCGTGGGAAGCCTTTGACGGCGCCGACGCGGCCCTGATGATGGTCGACGCGCACGCCTATCTCTTGCAAGCCGACGCCGCCGCAAAGCGCGCGGCGGCCGATGCGGACGCCCTGATCGAAGCGCTGAAGGCGCGCGGGCGCCATGCGATTCTTGTCGTCAACAAGATCGACAAGGTCGCGCGCGAAAAGCTTCTCGGTCTCGTAAAATCCTTGAACGAGCATGGGATTTTCGAGGAGACTTTTCTTATCTCAGCGCTCGACGGCGATGGCGTCGCCGATTTGAAACGCTATCTTGCCGCGCGGATGAAGCAAGGACCCTGGATGTATCCGGAAGACCAGCTCTCGGATATGTCCGAACGCCTGATGGCGGCGGAGGCGACGCGGGAGAAGCTCTATCTTCGCCTGCACCAGGAGCTTCCCTATGAAGCGACCGTCGAGACGGAAGGGTGGTCGCGCACAAAAAAGGGCGAACTCCGGATCGACCAGACGATCTATGTCGCGCGAGAAGGCCAGAAAGGCATCGTCGTCGGCAAGGGCGGGCTCACCTTGAAGGCGATCGGGGCGGCGGCGCGCGCGGAGATCGCGACGCTGCTCGGCGAGCCGGTGCATCTCTTTCTCACGGTCAAGCTTCGCGAGGACTGGGAGAACGAGCCGGCGCGCTATCGCGAGATGGGACTCGACATCGTGGAGTGAAGCCCGGCATGGACTTTGTCGATGACGGCGTGGTGCTCGGCGCGCGCGCGCATGGCGAAAGCGGCGCGATCGCCGATATATTCACGGCCGGCCACGGACGCTGGGCGGGGCTCGTTTATGGCGGGCAGGGGCGGCGGATGCGCGCCGTCCTGCAAGCCGGCAATGCGGTCAAAGTCGAGTGGAAAGGCCGCCTCGCGGACAGTCTCGGCTTTTTTTCGCTTGAATTGACGCAAGCCCGCGCCGGCGAGCTGATGCATGATCGCCTTGCGCTCGCCGCGCTGACGGCGGCTTGCGCCGTCGCCGCCGCGACGCTGCCGGAGCGCGAGGCGCATCCGCGTTCCTATCAGGCGATGATCGTCCTTCTCGACCATCTTGGAGAACCCGATATCTGGCCGGCGCTGATGGCGTGCTGGGAGCTTGGGCTGCTTGCCGAACTCGGTTTCGGTCTGACGCTCGACCGCTGCGCGGCGACGGGCGCCGCCGACGATCTCATCTATGTCTCGCCGAATTCGGCCTGCGCCGTTTCCGCCGAGGCGGGCGCGCCCTATAAGGAGAAGCTCTTGCCCTTGCCCGCCTTCTTGCGCAGCGCCGCGAACGAGGCGAGCCGCGAGGACGCTCTTGCGGCGCTCAAAACGACCGGCCATTTCATCGAGACTCGCATCCTGCACGCGGCGAATCGCGACCTCCCCGAGGCGCGACGGCATGTCGTTGAACTTCTCGCGCGCGTCGGTTTATAGCCTCGTTCCATGACCAAGACGAAAACCCCGAAACCGCCAAGGCCCGAAGAGATCTTTCTTGAGCCTTTCGACGACGCCCTGTCGCGGCGTTATCTTGCCTACGCGCTCTCGACCATCACCGCGCGCGCGCTCCCGGACGTTCGCGACGGCCTTAAACCCGTTCACCGCCGCATTCTCTATGCGATGCGCCAGATGCGGCTCAATCCGGCGGGAGGCTTTAAAAAATCCGCCAAGGTCGTCGGCGAGGTGATGGGCAATTACCATCCGCATGGCGATCAGGCGATTTACGACGCGATGGCGCGGCTCGTCCAGGATTTCTCCGTGCGGGTCCCCTTGGTCGACGGCCAGGGCAATTTCGGCAATATCGACGGCGACAATCCGGCGGCGATGCGCTACACCGAAAGCCGTCTCACACCGGCGGCGGCGCTTCTGCTCGACGGCATCGACGAAGCGACGGTCGATTTCCGCGAGACCTATGACGGGGAGTCGAAAGAGCCGGTCGTTCTGCCCGCCGCCTTTCCAAATCTTCTCGCCAATGGCGCGTCCGGCATCGCGGTCGGCATGGCGACCTCGATTCCGCCGCATAATGTCGCCGAACTGATCGACGCGTCGCTGCATCTCATCAAGACGCCGAACGCGCAGACGGCGACGCTTCTGAAATATGTCAAGGGCCCCGATTTCCCGACGGGCGGCGTTTGCGTCGAAACGACGGATGCGATGGTGGAGGCCTATGCGACGGGACGAGGCGGCTTTCGCCTGCGCGCCAAATGGACGACGGAAGATTTGGGGCGCGGCCGCTATCAGATCGTCGTCGCCGAAATTCCCTATCAGGTGCAAAAATCGAAGCTCGTCGAGCGGCTCGCCGAGCTGATGCAGTCGAAGAAAATGCCCATGCTCGCCGATGTCCGCGACGAGAGCGCCGAGGACATTCGCCTCATTCTCGAACCGAAATCGCAGAATATCGACCCCGCGGCGCTGATGGAGGCGCTGTTCCGAAGTTCCGACCTCGAAACGCGCTTTCCGCTCAATCTCAACGTGCTCGACGCCGACGGCGCGCCGCGGGTGATGGGGCTTCGCGACGCGCTCCGATCCTATCTCGATCATCGCAAGGACGTTCTGGTCCGACGCACGAATTTCCGGCTCGCCAAAATCGCCGAGCGGCTTGAAATTCTCGACGGCTTTCTCGTCGCCTATCTCAATCTCGACGAAGTCATCCGCATCATCCGCTACGAGGATGATCCGAAGGCGGATCTTATGAAAGCATTCAAGCTTTCCGAGGTTCAGGCCGAAGCGATCCTGAATATGCGGCTCCGGTCCTTGAGGAAGCTTGAGGAGATGGAGCTCAAGGCCGAGCACGCCGCCCTCAAAAAGGAGGAAAAGGAGCTGAAAGCGCTCCTGAAATCCGAAGAGGGTCAGTGGGACAGGATCGCGGCGGAGTTGAAAGAGGTTCGCAAGGTGTTTGATCCGAAAACGCCGCTCGGCCGCCGCCGCACGGAGTTTTCCGAGGCGCCTGTCGCCGAAGAGGTCGATCTTGAAAGCCTCATCGAGAAGGAGCCTGTCACCGTCATCCTTTCCGAAAAGGGCTGGATACGGACGATGAAGGGCCACATCGAGAGCGCCGCCGAAGTCAAATATAAAGAGGGCGACGAAGAACGGTTTGTCGTTCCCGCGATGACAACCGACAAGCTTATGCTTTTCGGCACGGACGGAAAGTTTTACACGATGGACGTCGCGGGCCTGCCCGGCGGACGCGGACATGGCGAGCCGATCAGGCTGGCGATCGATCTTCCCAATGATCACGCCGTCGCCGCCGCCTTTCTTTACGAGGGCGCGCGGCGTTTTCTCGTCGCTTCGACCTCCGGCCACGGTTTTTTTGTCAAGGAAGAAGACTGTCTCTCCTCGACGCGGAAGGGCAAGCAGGTCCTCAATGTCGCGGAAGGCGCCGAGGCGGCCGTCTGCCGGGCTGGGGCGGGCGATATGCTCGCTGTTGTGGGCGACAACAAGAAGCTTCTCATCTTTCCCGCCCTGGAGGTTCCGGAAATGGCCCGGGGCAAGGGGGTCGCTTTGCAGAAATACCATTCCGGCGGTCTTTCCGACGCCAAGACCTTCGACCGGCGCGACGGGCTTACATGGATCGACCGCTCGGGACGCGTCCAATCGGTCGATGGTTGGAAGGACTATATAGGCAAGCGGGCCGGGGCGGGCCGGATCGCGCCAAAAGGCTTCCCGACCGCGAAGAAATTCTCTCCTTAGGCGAGCCGCGCCGGAACGCTCGCTTGCGGCGCGTGTTGTCGGCGTAAATCGAATCGCGCCAGCGGGAAGGCCGCAATACTAGCTATTGGGCGGCGGCGCGCGCGCCTGCGCCGCCCGCTGCGGTCACGGGATGAAGGAAGCTCGCCAAAAGCGGGAATTTGATCGTAAGCCATTTGGTTTTCAGAAATATTTTCTGCGGCGAAGATTGGAATCCGTGAGCTGTGCGGCTACCGTGAGGGCGTGTGAGGTCATGGGGTTTAGGGGAGAGGCTCTCGGGAATATCGCCAGCGCGGCGCATCCGGCTGATCTATCCTATCAAGTCGGCTGGCGGTTCGATCAAATCAGCTAATGGCGCGAAAGCGTGAGTGGTTGGGTCTTGGGTCCGCCCGGTTCCGAGTCCCAAATCTAAAGTCCTGGATTTGTACCATCGCTTGCTCATGGGGGAGCAAATGGATGCGAATGAAAGCGGCGCTGGACGTCGCTCCGACGGCGCCTATCTATCGGAAAGCGAATACGCCTCTGATTCAGTGATCCGACCGGACATCGCCTGGGGCGGGCCCGAAAAGGCTTCTGTTGCAGGATCTAAGCTCCGTTCGATTGGGGGGCGGGCGCGCCGCCCCGCCGGCGCGCCGGGAGGGCGCGCCGACGCGATCCTTATCGGATCGAGCGCCGCGGCGCGCGATATGCGTGAGAAAATTGCGCTTTACGCCGACGAGACGGCGCCGGTCCTTGTCAACGGCGAAACGGGCGCCGGCAAGGAGCTCGTCGCTCGCGAACTGCACAATCTCAGCGAAAGGCGCGCGCGGCGCTTTGTGCCGGTGAACGCCGGCGCCATTGTCGAGACGCTCGCCGCCTCGGAAATCTTCGGTCATACAAAAGGCGCCTTCACGGGCGCGGTGATGGAGCGCGACGGGGCGATCCTCGAAGCCGATGGCGGCGTTCTCTTTCTCGACGAGATCGGCGACATGCCGCTCTCGGTGCAGGCGCAGTTCCTGCGCGTCCTTGATGACGGGGTCGTCTGCAAGCTGGGGTCGAATACGGGCGTCAAAGCCGATTTCCGTCTCGTCTCGGCGACGAATGTCGACCTTAGAAAGACGATCGCCGACGGCGCGTTCCGGCAGGATCTATATTTCCGGATCAGCGTTCTTGTCATCGACGCGCCGCCGCTGCGCGAGCGCGGCGACGATATGATCGAAATCGCCGAGGATTTCATTCGCGGCCATCCGGTCGAGAAATATCGCGCGTCCGTGTTGACGCCGAAAGCAGCCGACCGGCTCCGCGCCCATCGCTTTCCGGGCAATGTGCGCGAGCTTCGCAATGTGCTGACCCGCGCCTTCGCTCACGCCAAGGGCGGCAAGATTTACGCCGAGCATATTATTTTCACGGAATTTGACCCCTCCGGCAGGACGACGCCGGCCTCGTCCTCGGCCCGCTTCGATATGTCCGAGGCAAAGGAGCTGGTCGGGCGTTTCATGGTGTTGAAGGCGCTCAAAGAGACCAATGGCAATGTGAAAAGGGCCGCCGAAATCGCCGGCCGGTCACGCGGCACGTTGCATGCGCTCGTCAAACAGCTAGAAGGACACGATCTCGACGCCGAATACGACGCCGCGTGCGCGCAGCTCAAGGCATTGATCGGCGATTGCTGACTATTGGGGAGTCGCCATGAAATCGCGATTTTTGGCGTTCACGGCCGCTATGGCCATAGCGGGCGCCGGCCAGTCGCCCGCCGCGGCCGATCAGACGCCGTCCGAGCCTGCGGGCGCACGCGCCGCGCCGCAGCCCTCCATCGAGGAGGAGCTTGTCTATCTGCGCGACATCATCGCGCTGCAAACGCTTCGTCTCGATGAGGCCGAGCAGAAGCTCGAACGCGCGACGGGAATCATCGAGACGCAGCAGCGGCGCATCGAATCGCTGGAAAAAAGCGTGGGCGTCGCGGTCGCTGCGGGCGGCATGACGGCCGGCGTTCATGTCGTCGCGAGCGGCGACACGCTCTATTCGATTTCGCGGCGTTATGGCGCGAGCGTCGACGAGGTCGCGGCGGCGAATAAGTTGCGCCCGCCCTATACGCTGAGCGTCGGCCAGCAGCTTTCCGTGCCGGGCGCGGCGCCCGCGCCTGCTCAGCCGGCGCCGCAAGCGCCAGCCCAAGTCCTTGCCCAAAAACCGGCCGAGCCCGCCGCCAAAGCGGCGCCGGCGACAGCCGAATCAGCGCCGAAGGAATCCCAGCGCGTTGCGGCGGCCTCCTCCTCCCCCGGCCCGACCGCGGCCGAGCGTCCCGACGTCACCGAGCGCGCCCTCGAAGCCCAGCGGCGACAGGAGGAAGAAGGACCGAAAGAAGGCGAACTGCCGCAGGAAGTCGGAGTGCGTCCCGAAGAGGAGGAAGAAAAGCCCTATCTTGCGATCTTCTCCGATGTCGGCGGCATTTTGACGCCGAAGGGCTCGATGTATCTCGAACCGTCGACCGATTTCACCGTCACGTCCGACAACCGCTTTTTCTTCCAGGGCGTTGAGATTATCGACGCCGTTCTTGTCGGCGCGATCGAGGCGACGGACTCAAATCGTCGCGCCTCGACGCAAAGTCTTGGTTTCCGCTACGGCGTGACAAGCCGGCTGGAGCTTGACGGACGCCTTTCCTATGTCCTGCGCGACGACCGCGTCACCGGCGTTGCGATCGACGATCAGACGACGACGACCCGTAATCTGGAAGGCACGGGATTCGGCGACGCCGAAATGGGCGTGCATTACCAGCTCAATCGCGGGATTAAATTCCCTTACCTGATCGCCAATCTCCGCGCCAAGGCGCCGACCGGCAAGGGGCCATATGAAATCTCCCGCACGACAAACAGAGGCGCCGAGCTGGAGCTTCCGACGGGCTCTGGCTATTGGACGATCGAACCAAGCCTCACCTTCATTCTGCCGACCTCGCCGGCGGTCATCTTCGGCAATGTCGGCTATCAGGTGAATATGGCGGCCTCGCCCGATGCGCGCGTCGGCGGCGCGACCATTCGGGAGTTCGACGCCGGCGACGCGATACGCACCAGCCTCGGCGTCGGTCTGTCGCTCAACGAGCGTCTGTCGATCAATCTCGGCTATGATCAGAGCGTTTTTCTGAAGACTCATACGCTCACCGAAACGCCGGGCGCGGGCGGGCCTGTCCTGACCGACATCGCGCAGCCCTCGGCGACCGTCGGCTCCTTCCTTTTCGGCGGATCCTACGCCTTGTCGAACCGGACACGGATCAATCTCAACGCCGCTTTCGGGGCGACGGACGAAGCGCCCGACATGCGCATCTCGTTGCGCGCGCAGTGGCGCCTGTTCGATTAGAGCGTTTACGGGAAAAGCGGGACCCGGTTTTCCGGTGGGATTGATCGCCCCGATGCTTTAGGGCCTGTCGAGAGTCAATTCTCTCCGCCGGCCCTGTCATTCTTCCTCAGTCCTCTGGAACGGCGCCCGTCACTTTCTGCTGAAGGCCTTTCGCCGACGTCGTGTGCTGGAATTTCAGCTTCTTGTCCGGAAATGCATAATGGAACGCGCCATGCGACATC
>JBFXBB010000067.1:0-11004 GCA_050183685.1 Amphiplicatus sp. | reverse complement strand
TGGCTCGACCGTATCGGCAAATGGTCGCCGGACGCCTGGGCCCCCGCTCTCGCCGCCGAGCGGCTGACGCAGCTCTGCTGTCACAGCGCGATGCTGACGCGCGGAACGGACGCGCTCTGGCGGAGCCGGCTCCTCACCTCGATGGCGCGCCAGACGCGCCATCTCGCCCGCGCCGCCCATCGCGCCGAGACCGACTTCGACCGCCTGATGACGGCGCTCGGCCTGTCGATCGCGGGCCTTAGCCTGCCCGGCTGCGATGCGCCCGCCGAGCGCGGGCTGGAGCTTCTGCGCCGCGAATTGCGGCTGCAAATCCGGCCCGATGGCGGCCATGTCACGCGCAATCCGTCGCGTCAGCTCTCGATCGTGCTGCGCTTGCAGACGGTTTTGAAAGCGCTCGCGACGCGCCGGCTCCCGACGCCGAGCTTCTTGAAACACGCCCTGGCGCGCGCGGCGGCCAATGTGCAGTTCTTCCGCGCCGGCGACGGCCGGCTCGCCATTTTCAATGGCGGCTATGAAGACGATGCGCGCGCCGTCCTCGCCGCGCTTGAAGCGCTCGATCCGGACGCCGTCGCGACCGGCTTTGCGCGCCATACCGGCTTTCAGCGGCTCGAAGCCGGGCGCGCGCTCGTCATCGCGGACGTCTCCGCGCCGCCCTCGTCGCGGCGTTTCGAGGGCGCGGGCTCGCTGCATTTTTCCTCCGGCCGCAGCCGTCTCGTCGTCAATTGCGGCGCCGGGGCGCATCTTTCGAGCGATTGGACGAAGGCGCTCGCCCAGGCCGCGGCGCATTCGACGCTGTCGGCGGAAAGCGCCGCGGCGATGGCGCTCTTGTCGGCCGGCGGTGCCGTCATCCATCGCCGGGCGGAGGATGAGCGCGGCCAGCTCCTCGAAATCGACCGGAGTTTCGGCGCGCCGGAAAAAAGCGCGGGGCGGCATCTGCGCCGGCTTTTCCTGTCCCCCGGCGGCGACAATTTGCGCGGCGAGGATCAGCTCATCGGCGCGCCGCCGGCGCTGGCGGCGAGCTGGCGCTTGCGCTTCCATCTCCATCCGAGCGTCAAGGCCTCGCTTGCGCGCGACGGTCGGTCCGTTATCCTCGCTTTGCAGAACCGGGAGGGCTGGCGATTTCGAACAAATTGTCATGTGCTTCGGCTGGAAAAGAGTGTTTACTGCGGCGAGGGCGGCGTTCCCGCGGCGAGCGAGCAGATCGTGCTCGCCGCCGGCGCGTTGGATGATCGGCATGAGGGGGGGCGGCATGACGGCGAAAATCGCGACATGCCGGTCAAATGGGCGTTCCGCCGGCTCGACGCCGCCGCGGCGGAGGCGCGCTAGATGATCCGGGGGTTCTTGTGATGGCCGGCGCGCTTCGGAAGGTCCTCGATCGGCTGTCGCCGAAAGCGCGCGCCGCGCCGAAATTCACAAGGACGGGCGAGATCGACCTTGAATCGCTCTTGCAGCGGCCGGCGCGCCGGATCGATCAGCGCGCGGCGAGGAAGCTGCTTCTCGGCAAGCGCGTCCTGATCACCGGCGCCGGCGGCACGATCGGCGCCGAGCTTGCGCGCCAGACGGCCGCCTTCGAGCCCGCCCGTCTGACGCTGCTCGATAATTCGGAATTCAATCTCTATCTGATCGACCTCGAACTGCGCGAGGCGGGCCATGCCGGCATTCTCCATTCGACGCTGACCGATGTCTGCCGCCGCGAGCATCTCGACCGCGCGATGAAGACCGTGCGGCCGGACATCGTTCTCCACGCCGCCGCGTTCAAACATGTGCCGATCGTCGAGCAAAACCGTTGCGCGGGCGCGCTCACCAATGTCCTCGGCGCGAAGAATGTCTTCGACGCGGCGATCGACGCGAAGGCCGAATCCGTCGTCTTTATCTCGACCGACAAGGCGGTCAATCCGACGAGCTTCATGGGCGCGACGAAACGCATCGCCGAGCTTTATGCGCAGGCCCTCGACATCGCGCAGAACGACACCCGCTTCGTCACCGTGCGCTTCGGCAATGTCCTCGGCTCGACCGGCTCCGTCGCGCCTTTGTTCCGCCGGCAGATCGAGCATGGCGGGCCTGTCACCGTGACGCATCCCGAGATCTCGCGCTATTTCATGACGACGCGCGAGGCCGTCCAGCTCGTCCTTCAGGCCGCGAGCCTCGACAACGCGGAGAAGTCCGTCGTCACCCATGACGGGCGCATCTTCGTCCTCGACATGGGCGAGCCGGTCAGGATTCTCGACCTCGCGCGGCGGATGATCGAGGCCTATGGCTTTGCGCCGGGCGGCGATATCGAGATCAAATTCACGGGGCTCAGACCCGGCGAGAAGCTGTTCGAGGAGATCTTTCTCGATACGGACAAATTGGTGAAGACCGGGGCGGACGGCGTCCTTCTCGCCTCGCCCGCGATGATCGACCTGCCGCTTCTCAATCCGCGGCTGACCGATGTCATCGAACATGCGCTCGCTGGCGATGAGCCCCTCCTCGGCGAGGCGGTGCACCATCTCGTTCCAGAATTCCAGCCGGCCGACGCAAGCGGCAGGACGGCGCTTCGGAAACCGGAAATCAGAAGTCGGAAATCAGAATGAGTTTCTTTCTGCCTTCCGGTTTCTGATTTCTGATTTCTGACTTCCATCTGCGGAGCAGATCATGCGCGCGCTCATTTCCGTATCCGACAAAGCCGGGCTTGAGGCGTTTGCGCGGCGTCTTTCCGCCGCGGGCGTCGATATCGTCTCGACGGGCGGCACGGCGGCGCTCCTGCGCAAGGCGGGATTGTCCGTGCGCGATGTTTCTGACCTGACGGGCTTCCCCGAGATGATGGACGGAAGGGTCAAGACGCTGCATCCGAACATTCATGGCGGCCTCCTCGCCGAACGCGACAAGGACGATCACCGCGCCGCGATGAAGGCGCATGACATCGCCCCGATCGATCTTCTGGTCGTCAATCTCTATCCTTTCGAGGAGACGGCGGCGCGCGGCGCGGGCTATGCTGAATGCGTCGAGAATATCGACATTGGCGGCCCTGCGATGATTCGCGCGGCCGCGAAGAATCACGCCCATGTCGGCGTCGTTGTCGACCCCGCCGACTATGAAGACGTCGCCGCGGCGGTCGAGACGGGCGGGCTCGGCGCGGAATTGAAGCGCCGTCTCGCCGCGAAGGCTTTCGCGCGAACCGCCGCTTATGACGCCGCGATCGCGCAATGGTTCGCAGGCGCGATCGGAGAGGACTTTCCGAAGACTCTCGTCTTCGGCGGCGCGCGCCGCCAGGCGCTGCGCTATGGCGAGAATCCGCATCAATCGGCGGCGTTCTACGCCAATGCGGAAAGGCGCGCGGGCGTCGCGACGGCGCGGCAAATTCAGGGCAAGGCGCTTTCCTACAATAATTTGAACGACACCGACGCCGCCTATGAATGCGTCGCCGAACTTGGCGCGGCGCGGCCGGCGGCCGCCATCATCAAGCACGCCAATCCGTGCGGCGTCGCGCTTGGAAGCAGTCTCGCTGAAGCCTATGAAAAGGCGCTAATGTGCGATCCGGTGTCGGCTTTTGGCGGCGTCATCGCGCTCAATCGTCCGCTCGACGCGGCGGCGGCGTCGAAAATCGTCGAGATTTTCACCGAAGTCATCATCGCGCCGGACGCCGATGAAGCGGCGCTGAAAATTCTGGGCGCGAAGAAGAATCTGCGGGTCCTTCTCGCGGGCGCCTTGCCGGATCCGGCGGCGCCCGGCCGGCTCGTCAAATCGGTCGCCGGCGGTTTTCTTATCCAGTCGCGCGACAATGGCCGGCTCGAAGCGGGCGATCTCAAAATCGTGACGAAGCGCGCGCCGAGCGAGGCCGAGCGCCGCGACATGCTTTTCGCGTTCCGGGTCGCAAAGCATGTGAAGTCGAATGCGATCGTCTATGCGAAAGACGAGGCGACGGTCGGCGTCGGCGCCGGACAGATGAGCCGCGTCGATTCGGCCCGCATCGCCGCGCGCAAATCCGCCGACGCCGCCGAGGCCGCGGGCCTTAAGGCCCCGCTCGCTCAAGGTTCCGTCGTCGCTTCCGACGCCTTCTTTCCGTTCCCGGACGGATTACTCGCCGCCGCCGAGGCGGGCGCGACGGCGGTCATTCAGCCCGGCGGCTCGATCCGCGACGAGGATGTGATCGCGGCCGCGGACGAGGCGGGCCTTGCGATGGCGTTCACCGGGATGCGCCATTTCCGGCACTGAAGAGGCGGCGGGCCTTGGACCGTCTCACGCCGCCCGCAAGCGCTCCGCGATGTCGCCGAGCTTCTTGGCCAAGAGAGACAATTTCCCGACGCTCGCTCCGGCGCCGAGCTCCAATCCGATGACGAAGCGGTCATAGCCGTCAAGTGCGGCGCCGCCTGCTTCGCGCCAGCGCGCGGCGAGGTCGTCGAGAAAGGCGCGGGTCATGTCGTCGGGCTCTTCGCCCGCAAAGCCGATGAGATGCGCGGCGAGCGCGGCCTGGCGCGCCGACAAATCTTCGACGAGGCGGCGCGCGGCGAGACGGTCGAAATGTTCCGCGGGCGGCGAGGCTTTTACCTGGTCGCGCGCGGTGTCGATTTCAAACCGGCGCCCGACATCGAGGAAGACGGCGCCGGCCGCCTTGGTCGACCATCCGGTTTCGCGGGCGAGATTGACGACGTCGAAAGCCCGTTCGAGCGCCGGCATGAGCGCGGCCTCCTCGGCGAGCTTTTCGGGCGCGCCGTCCTTCTTCCATTGCGCGATGCGGGCCTTCAAGGCTTTCGCCGCCGGCGCGGGAAGGATTGTCGTCAGCGCCGATTTGAATTCGGAAACCGGCGCCGCATAATGCTCGATGACGCCCTTGAGGCCGCGCCGGTCGAGAAGCGCGCTCGCCTGCGGATCGGCGACGATCCGGTAGAGCTGCTCGCGCAACAGCTCGGCGGCGGCTTTGTAGAGCGCCGTTTGCAGGCTCGCGGGCGCCGCATTGTCGAGCGCGTCGACGGCGTCGGCGAATTCGCCGAGATTGAGGATGCGCCGCGCCGCCTCATAGGCGAGCGCCACCGAGGCCGGGCGCGCGCCCGTCGCCTCGACCGCGCGGTATGGAAAGCTCGGTCCGCAAGTGTCGATGATCTCGTTCGACACGCGCGTTGCGATGATTTCCCGGCGCAGCCGATGGCGCAGGATCGAATCCTTGAAGCGGTGCAGGGGCTCCGGAAAATAGCCGAAAAGCTCGCGTTCGAGCAAGGGGTCGTCGGGCGTTGCGGATTCGACCAGCGATTCAAAGAGCCACATTTTCGAATAGGCGAGCAGGACCGCAAGCTCCGGCCGGGTGAGGCCGAGGCCGCGCGCGCGCAGGCTTGCGATCGCCTCGGCGTCGGGCAGACCCTCGACGGCGCGGTCGAGCCGGCCTTCCTGTTCGAAGCCCGCCATCAGCCGCGCATGGCCGTCGAGCTCGGCCGCCGCCGTCGACTCGGCGATCGTGAGCGCGCGCGTCTGCGCGTAATTGTGGCGCAGCACATGCGCCGCGACCTCCTCGGTCATGGAGGCGAGAAGATCGTTGCGCGCCTCGGATTTCAATTCGCCATGCTCGATCGCCGAGGACAGGAGAATTTTGATATTAACTTCGTGGTCGGAGGAATCGACGCCGGCGGAATTGTCGATCGCGTCCGTGTTGAGCCGCCCGCCTTTCCGCGCAAAGGCGATGCGCGCGGCCTGGGTGAGGCCGAGATTGGCGCCCTCGCCGATGACGCGCGCGCGGATTTCTTCCGCGTCGACGCGCAAGGCGTCATTGGCGCGGTCGCCGACATCGGCGTTTTCCTCGCTCGCGGCCTTGAAGTAAGTGCCGATGCCGCCGAGCCAGAAAAGCTCGACCGGCGCCTTGAGGACCATTTTGATGAGCTCGGCCGGCGTCGCCTTTTCGGTCTTGACGCCAAGGAGCGCCTGCATCTCCTTCGAAAGCGCGATCGACTTTGCGCTGCGCGAGAAGACGCCGCCGCCTTTCGAGATGCGCTTTTTGTCATAGTCCTGCCAGGAAGAGCGCGGCATGTCGAAAAGGCGCTTGCGCTCCTCATAGGACGATGTCGGGTCGGGATCGGGATCGATGAAGATGTCGCGATGGTCGAACGCGGCGACGAGCCGGATTTGTTCCGACAGCAGCATGCCATTGCCGAAGACGTCGCCCGACATGTCGCCGACGCCGGCGACCGTGAAGGGCTCGGTCTGGATGTTCTTGCCCATTTCGCGGAAATGGCGTTTGACCGCCTCCCAGGCGCCGCGCGCGGTGATGCCCATCTCCTTGTGGTCGTAGCCCGCCGATCCGCCGGACGCGAAAGCGTCGCCGAGCCAGAAGCCATAGTCGGCCGAGATCGCGTTCGCCGTGTCGGAAAATGCCGCGGTGCCCTTGTCCGCGGCGACGACGAGATAGGGGTCGGGCCCATCCCAGAGCACCATGTTCGCCGGCGGCTTGACCTCGCCGCCGACGATATTGTCGGTGAGGTCAAGCAGGCCGCGAATGAAATATTGATAGGCCTCGCGGCCTTCTTCATAAATCGCGGCGCGATCGCCGGCGGGCAGGCGCTTCGGATAGAAGCCGCCCTTCGAACCTGTCGGGACGATAACGGCGTTCTTGACGCGCTGGGCTTTGACGAGTCCGAGGATCTCGGTGCGGAAATCCTCGCGGCGGTCGGACCAGCGAATGCCGCCGCGCGCGACCGGACCGAAGCGCAAATGCGCGCCGTCGACCCGTGGCCCTGAAACGAAAATCTCGCGATAGGGCCGGGGGTCCGGGAGCGTGTCGATTTTGGCGCTGTCGATCTTGAAGGCGATGATCGGCTTGACGCCGCCGTCCTCGGCGCGATGGTAGTAATTCGTGCGCAGAATGGCGCCGAAGAGATTGAGATAGCGCCGCATGATGCGGTCCTCGTCGAGGCTTTCGACGGCTTCGAGAAGGGCGAGCGCGCGGGCCTCGGCTTTCTTCGCCTCCTCTTCGCGCTTGTCCGGACTTTTCGGCCCTTGCGGATTGAAGCGCGCATGGAAGACGGCCACGAGGGCGCGCGCGATGTCGGAATGGCGCGCGAGCGCCTCCTCGATATATTTTTGGGAAAAGGCGAAGCCTGCCTGTAGGTGATATTTCGCCGCCGCGCGCAGCATTGAGGCCTCGCGCCAATTCAGCTCGCCGCTGACGACGAGCGCGTTGAAGCCGTCATCCTCTGCGCGTCCGTCGAGCACGGCGGTCATGGCTTCTTCGAGCAGCTTCTTGACGGCGCCGATATCGACGGCGCGGCCGCGTTTTTCTTCTGCGTTGAAGTCATGAATCCACAGCGTTTCGTCAGCGCCGCCGGGGCGCACTTCATAGCCTTGCTCCTGTATGACGCTGAGGCCGAAATTTTCCAGGATCGGGATAATCGAGGAGAGGCGCATCGGCCCCGCGCGGCGATAGAGCTTGATATTGACCGACGGCGCCGGGCCGGCATCGGCGCGATAGACCCGCAGCGTAAAGCCCGCCGCGGGCATTGTTTCGAGAACGGCGATGTCGGTCAGCGCCTCTTGCGGCGCGGCGTGCTCGCGATAGCCGGCGTCGAAGGCGCGCTCATATTTCGCAAAGAGCCCGCGCGGGGTCGCGCCCTCATGGGCCGCGCGCAGCGCGTCGAGAAGATCGTCTCTCCAATCGCGGCACAGCGCGCGGATCTTTTGGGTCAGCGCGCCGACGCTCGGGCCTTCCGGCGCGCCGGGATCGAGGCCGATGATGAAGTGGACGCGCACCAGCGCCGCTTCGCCGAAATGGGGATAGAACGCCGAAACCCGACCCTTGAAAGAATCGGCGAGGAGCCGCCCGATCGCCTCGCGCACATCGGAGCTGAACCGGTCGCGCGGCACGAAGACGAGCGCCGAGACGAAGCGGTCGAAGCGGTCGCGCCGGAGAAAAAGCTTGGCGCGCGGGCGCTTGAAGAGCCGCAGGACGCCGATCGCGGTTTCGCCGAGCGTCTCGACATCGTCCTGGAACATCTCGTCGCGCGGGAAAGTTTCGAGGATGTTGATGAGCGCTTTTTCATTGTGGCCGCCTGGAAGAAATCCAGCCGCCTCAACGACTTTTCTCACCTTCGAACGCAAGAGAGGGATGTCCGAGGCCGGACGGTTATAGGCGTCCGCCGTGAACAGGCCGACAAAGCGTTCCTCTCCATTGGGCTTGCCGTCGATCGAATAGGTCTTGACGCCGACATAGTCCATATAGGCGCGGCGATGAACGACGGATTTGACGTTCGCCTTGGCGACGATGATCGGCTCGCCCGACTCCATGAAGGCTTCGACAGCCGGCGAAAGATGGCCCGCTTCCGAATAGGTCGATTTCAAGATGCGCCGCCCGGGATCTTTGAGGATGCCGAGATCGAGCTTTGGATCCTGCTCGAATTCGACCTTCCCGGCCTTTTTGTCGTAGCGATAATGGCGCGCGCCCAAAAAGGCGAAGCGGTTGTCCCAGAGCCATTTCAAGAATTCGATCGCCTCGCGTTGGTCGTCGCGGGCGACGCCGTCGGGACGCGCGCGTTCGAGCTGCGCGATGCAGGCGCCGAGGCGGGCGCGCATCGCCTCCCAATCCTCGACGGCGAGCGCGACGTCCTGGAGAACGCGTCGCAATTCGGCTTCGAGCTTTGGCGTCTCCTCCTCGTCGACCGGCGGATCGAGTTCGGCGTGAATCATCGATTCGCGCATCGTCTCGACGCCGGCGATCGTCGTGCGCTTGCCCTTCTCGTCGCGGTCGCAGCCGATGACGGCGTTGACGAAAAAAGAGACGGGCTTGCCGAGCTCGGCGAGCGCCGCGGAAATCGAATCGACAAGGAAGGGCTTGTCGTCGGTGACGATGTCGAGGAGGAGGCGCGCCTTGCGCCAGTCGGCGGCCTCGTTCAGCCGCAGCCTGACGAGATTTGTTCCCGGCTTTCGGACCTCGCTCGCCCGCCAGGCGTCGGCGACGCGCGCGAGCATCGCCTGCCGATCTTCCCAGATCCGGTCCTCGCCCGTCGCAAACCACACGAGCTGTCTGACATAGCTTTTGAAAGCGTCGGTCGGCTCGCCGTCGGCGTCATAGTCGCCGACCTTGTTTTTTTTGGCGAGAGCGAGCACCTCGGCGAGGATCTTGTCGTCGGCGCTCGAATGGAACCCTTCGGCCATGCGCGTCCTCCTGCCTCGCATCCTTGGCGGCGGTGATAATGGAAAGGTCTTGCTGAAGTCTAACGAATTGAGGCGCCGCGTCAGGCGCTCGCCGTCGCCGTATCGGGCGCATTCTCGGCGAAGCCTTGAATGGCCCGCGCGCCTGAATCGCGCCGCATCAGGCCGGTCCGCGGGAAGCGCCGCACGGCTTCCTGGCGGGTCAGGCGATGGAAGAGATAAAGCGCCGCGCCGCCGATCGCGGCCGCGCCGCCGACGCTGAGCGCGGCCGGCCCCCAGCCGCCCGCCTGCAAGGCGCCGCCGAGGATGAACAGGCTCGCCGGCAGGGACGCCGCGACGGCGCTCCTGCCGTGGGCCGCATGCAGAAGCCCCGCGCCGAGCGCCGCGATCAGCATGAGGGCGAGTATTTCATAAATGTAATCGACGGGCGCGCCGCGCGGCGCGAGGATAAGGGCGCCCGCGCCAAAGGCCGCGCTCAACGCGCTCAAAGCCGATGTATAGTTGGCGCGCCAACGAAAGGGATGCGCCGCGACATGCTCGCCGGCGCGGAAATCTCTTCGGAGCCGCCGGCAGACATAGAGCGCGGCGAGAACCATCCCGCCCCAGGCCGCCGCGCGGAAGGGATAGGCGCCGCCCGCCGACGCCAGGATGAAGACAGAGACGCCCGCGATCAGCGCGAGGCCCGATCCGCCCCAGCGCGACAGGACGTCGATGAGATGCAAACGCGCGGCGCGCGACGGCGCCGGGTTGCGGCGGCGGCGCGGCTTGCCGGCCTCGCGCGCGAGCGCCTGCAATTCATGGACGGTCGGCCGCTCATTCATCGGGGTCCCCGTTTCCGCGGATCGTCGAATCGCCCGCGATTCGGCGCCTGTCCGCGTTAAGATGGCGTTAACGCTTGCCGCGATTTGCGCGCGGCCGACAAGCGCCGCCGTCAAACGTAATTTGCTGAGAGAACAAGCGGGGGCCGCCGGTGGATGCGGGCGGGCGCCGGCGGCCCCCAAAGCGCTGAACGAGCGCCCGAGTGATGCGGAAGGGGGGAGCGATCCGATCACTCTTGCACTGAACTTTAGCTCTTTTGGATATCCTTGTCCGCTCGCGGTTTTTCACACTCGCGTTACGCGCGGCCAGCCATCAATCGCCTTTTTCCCCAATCCTGTAATGGGCGTCGATTTTGATTCCGGCCGCGTAGAGATCGCCGCGCAGGACGAGCGCATCCAAGTTTCGGGGATCGAGGGTAAGAGCGGCGACGACATCGTCCGCCGCCTCGCGGTCGCGGGCGAGCGCGTGCAACGCGCGGCCGCGGAGCACATAGGCGTCCGCCGATGTGAAGCCCTTTTCTTCCGCCGCCGTCACGGCGTCGATTGTCGCCTGCAATTCCTGCTTTGCCCAATGCATCTTTGCGGCGGCGAGATAGATCTCGCCGGCCTCGGGCGCGAGCGCAAAGGCGGCGTCGATCGACTTTTCGGCGAGGTCGGGCCTGTCCGCCTCAAGCCATGACAGCGCTGCCTGCGAATAAATCCGGGCGCGGACGAAAGCGTCGCCCGCGTCATCGCGTCCGCCGAGTTCGTCAAGCCGAATGGCGGCGACCTTCGGATAGCCGGCGGCGAGATCGGCGACCGCGAGGCAGTGCAGGGCGGGGGCGCGGCCGGTGTCGGCGGCCCATTGCGCCGCCGCCTTGCGGCCGTCCTCGACATTCTTTTCGACCCGCTCGATGCAGGCGGCATAGCCGGGGTCGACGACGCCGGCCTCAAGCGGCGGCGCCTCCGGCGTCAGCTGGTGGGGGGGGAGGAGAATATGCATGGGCGAAGATTAGAGCGTTGGGCGCCGGATTGAATTCGCCAACGGTATTTCATATGCCGGCGGTGTAATGGCGGGACCGGCTCTGAGCGAGCCTCT
>JBFXBB010000066.1:0-11035 GCA_050183685.1 Amphiplicatus sp. | reverse complement strand
CGGCCTATCCCATAGCTTCCCGGCAATTTGCGCGCCAGCACGCCCCTTTTTTGGCTGACGCAGCGCAAATTTGGTTTTTGCGAACGCGAAAGAGATATGCCGTCATGAAAACAAGTCAAGCGCCCCGATCCCGCCCGACGGCCGTCCTCGTTCTCGCGGACGGCCTTGTTTTATGGGGCGAGGGCCTCGGCGCCGCGGGCGAGGCCGTGGGCGAGGTCTGTTTCAACACGGCGATGACCGGCTATCAGGAGATACTCACCGATCCGTCCTATGCCGGCCAGATCATCACCTTCACTTTTCCCCATATCGGCAATGTCGGAATCAACGGCGAGGATGTCGAGAACGCCTCTCCGGCGGCGGCGACGGCGGCCCGGGGGGCGATCTTTCGGACCGGCGCGACGAACCCGTCGAATTACCGCGCCCAGCTCGACCTTTCGGCCTGGATGAAGCGGCGCGGAATCATCGGCCTTTGCGGGATCGACACCCGCGCCCTCACCGCCCGAATCCGCGAAAGGGGCATGCCGCACGCCGTCATCGCCCACAGCCCGGCGGGGCAGTTCAATATCGAGGCCCTGCATCGGCGGGCGCAGGCTTTCGAAGGCCTCGAAGGCCGCGACCTCGCCCAGGACGTGACGACGCTTCAATCCTACAATCATGACGAGACGGCCTGGCGCTGGGGCAAGGGCTATGGCCGCTCGACGGGGGCCGGACCGCATGTCGTCGTCATCGACTATGGCGTGAAGCGAAATATTCTGCGCCTCCTCGCCGCAGAGGGCGCGCGGGTGACGGTCGTTCCCGCGACCGCGAGCTTTGAGGAGATCATGACGAAGAAGCCGGACGGCGTCGTCCTCTCGAACGGGCCGGGCGATCCGGCCGCGACCGGCCTTTACGCGATCCCGGTCATCCGCAAGCTGATCGACGCGAAGACGCCGACCTTCGGGATCTGCCTCGGCCACCAAATGCTCGCCCTCGCCGCGGGCGCCAAAACGCGAAAAATGGCGCAGGGCCATCATGGCGCGAACCATCCGGTCAAGGACCTCGAAACGGGCAAGGTCGAGATCGTCTCCATGAATCACGGCTTCACCGTCGACGCGGCGAGCCTGCCCGACAATGTCGAGGCGACGTTCGTCTCGCTCTTCGACGGCACCAATAGCGGCCTCCGGCTCAAGGACGCGCCGGCTTTTTCCGTGCAGCATCACCCCGAAGCCTCGCCGGGCCCGCAGGACAGTTTCGGGCTGTTCAAGAAATTCGTCGACAGCCTTTCGAGGGCCGCCTGAGCGCGTCCCTCTCGCCAAAGGCCGGGCGCGCCGCTATAGAGCCCGCGCAAGGAACCAGCTCACCCAGAGACCGTCATGAAGATCGCCGGCAACGCCATCCGCCCGGGCATGGTGCTCAACTACAAGGACAAGCTCGTCGTCGTCGTCCGGACCGAGCACCGCACGCCCGGAAATTTGCGCGCCTTCAACCAGGTCGAGATGCAGGACGTCGTCTCGGGCACCAAATATAACGACCGCTTCTCGGCGAGCGAGATGGTCGAGCGCGTCCGGCTTGAGCAGAAGACCTATCAATATCTCTATGACGAAGGCGACGCGCTCATCTTCATGGACGCCGAAACCTTCGAGCAAATTCCGATCCGCAAAGAGCTTCTCGGCGACCAGCTCGATTTTCTGGAGCCGAATATGAATGTCGAAATCGAAAGCCATGAAGGCCGTCCGATCGGCATCACGCTCCCGGAAACGGTGACGATGGCGATCGCGGAAACCGAGCCCACGGTCAAAGGCCAGACGGCGTCCGGCTCCTATAAGCCGGCCATCCTCGAAAACGGCGCGCGCGTGATGGTGCCGCCCTATCTCAGCGTCGGCGAGCGCATCGTCGTGAAAATCGCCGACCGCGAATATGTGGAGCGGGCGAAGGATTAGCGAGGGGGACGTTCTGTCCCGCTCAGCGCTCTTGCGGCCCATCCTTCGTGACGGCGCTTCGCGCCTCCTCAGGATGAGGCCCGTGGTGTTGCAACAAAGGAAAGCCTCATCCTGAGGAGCGCCGAAGGCGCGTCACGATGGATGGGCGACGGAGTCGGATTTGCGGCCCGTCCTGGCTCGTCCTCCGCTTCCGGAACCACGCGCCGGGGCGGGGTGTTTCAACCACCATGCATGACGCCTTGCAATGGATTGCGACGGCGACCGGCGTCGTCGCCGCGGTCCTCGTCGCCCTTCACGCCGGCGCGCGCATCACCGGCGTCGGCTTCCTGATTTTTCTCGTCTCCTCGCTCGCCTGGACGGGCTTCGGATTCGCCGAAGCACAATACGGCCTCGTCGTGCAGAATATCGTGCTGACGGCGATCAATATTTTCGGGGCTTATCGCTATCTCATCGCGAAAAAGCCTCTCGCCTTCGGCCGGCGCCGGTCATTCCGCGCTAATCTTGCGAAAAACTGGATTCCCTTTTTCGCCCGGCGCTTTAGAAGAGCCTCATGACCGAAGCAAGCGCGCCCTTCACCGTTCAGATCGTTCCCGTCACGCCGTTCCAGCAGAATTGCTCGATCATCCGCGCGCCGTCGGGCGCGGCCGCCGTCGTCGATCCCGGCGGCGAGCCCGACAAGATCATGGCCGCCGCCGAAAAGATGCACGCCAGGATCGTCAAGATCTGGCTGACGCACGGCCATCTCGATCACGCCGGCGCCGCCGAGGAGATCAAACGCCGCACCGGCGCGCCGATCGAGGGACCGCAGAAAGAAGAAACGTTCTGGCTTTCGCAAATCCGCCAGTCCTGGCGCCGTTTCGGCATCGAGGACGGCGAGGACTGCGCGCCCGACCGCTTCCTTGAAGAGGGAGACACGCTCGACCTCGACGGCGTCGAGTTCAAGACCGTCCATACGCCCGGCCATACGCCCGGCCACATCGTCATTTATCACGAAGGCGCGCGGCTCGCTTTTGTCGGCGACGTCCTCTTCGCCGGCTCGATCGGGCGCACGGATTTTCCGCGCGGCGATCATCAGACCCTCATCGATTCGATCACGCAAAAGCTGTGGCCGCTCGGCGACGACATGCAGTTCGTCCCGGGACACGGGCCGATGTCGAGCTTCGGACGCGAGCGCCAGACGAACCCCTTTGTCGCCGATTCCGTCACGGGCTATGGCGGCGCGGCGAAATCGGAGGCCGCCGCGCCCACGGGCGTCAAACGCTGGCTTTAGGGCCATTGACAGCCCGCCATTCCCCGCGCTAGCTCGAAGAACGCTCATCAAGACCGGCTGAGGGACAGGCCCTTTGAAGCCGGGGCAACCATCGGGAACCCGCGACCCGGGTTTTCGGAAAGGCGCCAATTCCTGCGGAGCGGCGACGCCCGATAGCCTCGCCGCTTCGGAAGATGGGCGGGATCGCATGAGGCGGTCCGTTCGGGTCCTCCGCGACGATTGTGACGCGCGTCGGCCGGAAGCGGTCCGCAAAAGGGCTTCGGCCGCGGAGAGAGCATGGCTGCGTCGTCGACAACGGATCCGGACGCCGGCGATTGCCGGACGACGGCGCTGCCGCCGGACGCGGACAGTCTTCCCTTTCGCGATGTCGAAATCGATCTCGGCGCCGACTTCGCGCTCGACAGCGGCGAGCGGCTCGACGATCCGCGCCTTCTTGTTCGCCTGCATGGCGCGCCGGCGCCGGTGATCGTCGCCGCGGGCGGCATTTCCGCCGGCCGCAAGGTCGCCGACGCCGGCGGCGAGACGGGCTGGTGGCGCGCCCTCGCCAAAAAGGGCGGCGGGATCGACGTCGCCAGGCATCAGCTTCTCGGCTTCGACTTTCTTCCGGGCGCCGAGCGCGAGGCGAAGACGATCACGCCGAACGATCAGGCGCGCGCGCTCGCCGTCGCGCTCGACCGGCTGGGCGTTGCGAAGATCCGCGGTTTTGTCGGCGCCTCCTATGGCGGTTTTGTCGGGCTCGCTTTTGCGGCGCTCTATCCGGCGCGCGTCGAAAAGGTCGGCGTGATCTCGGCCGCGCTGCGCTCGCATCCAATGTCGACGGCCCTGCGCGGCGTGCAAAGGCGGATGATCAAATTCGCGCAAGAGACGGGCCGCGAGCGCGACGGCGTCGCGCTCGCCCGCGAACTCGCGATGACGACCTACCGGACGCCGGAAGAGTTCGGCGCGCGGTTTTCCTCAAAGCCGCTCGGCCCCCGAGCCGGCGACCCCTACGACGTCTGCGGCTATTTGGAAGCGCGCGGGCGCGCCTATGCCGAAACCATGAATGCGGCGCGCTATCTGACGCTTTCGGACTCGCTCGACCGCGCCGATATCGATCCCTCGCGCATCAAGGCCGACTGCCTTTTCATCGGCGCGCGGACGGACCGCCTCGTGCCGATCGGGGATGTCGAAACCGCCGCCCGCGCGGTTGCAAGCGCGACCTTTATGGTCATTGACAGCCTCGTCGGTCATGACGCCTTTCTCGTCGACGCGCCTCTTTACGAGGGCGCGCTCAGGACATTTCTGGCGGGGGCCAAGCAATGAACGGCAAGAGCAAGGATCGAAAGCAGGTCGTCCTCGCCGGGTTCGGCGTCGTCGGCCAGGGCGTCTATGCGCGGATCGCGCATTCGCCGGATTTCGAGATCGTCGGCGTCGTCCGGCGCAATATTGCGTGTCCGTCAAACGCCGAGCTTCCGGCCGATCTCGTGACCGACCGTTTCGAGGCGCTGCCCGATTTCGATATTCTTGTCGAAGTGATCGGCGGGATTTGGCCCGCCGAGGAGTTCGTCCTTTCCGCGCTGCGCCGGGGCGCCGATGTCGTCAGCGCCAACAAGACGCTGATCGCGCGGCGCTTTGACCTTCTCCATCGGGAGGCGGCGCTCACGGGCGCGCGGCTCCTTTTTTCAGCGGCGGTCGGCGGCGGCGTGCCGATGCTCGAAGCGGTCGAGGCGGCGGCGGCGAAGGGCGCGATCGCGCGCATCGACGCGGTGCTCAACGGCACCACCAATTTCGTGCTCGACCGCATCGGCGCCGGGCTCGATCTTGAAGAGGCGCTGACGCTCGCGCGCGAGGCGGGCTTTGCCGAAGCCGATCCCTCCGCCGACATCAATGGCGAGGACGCGGCCGACAAGATCGCGCTTCTCGTCCGACGCGGCTTCGGTGAAGCGGTCAACCCCGAAAGCCTGGCGAAGGATCCTTTGACATCGATCTCCCCGGCCGACATCGCCGCCGCGGCGGAGGCGGGAACGCCTTATAAGCAGGTCGCATCGGCCTGGCGGACGGAAACGGGCGTCGCCGCGGAGGTGCGCTTAAAGCGCGTTCGCGCGGGCGAGCCCTTGGCCGAGCCCCAGCTCGAAGAGAATTGCCTTGTCATTACGCCTGCGCGCGGCGCGCCGGTCGTTCTGCACGGACGCGGCGCCGGTCGCGAGCCGACGACGGATTCGGTGATGTCCGATCTCGCCGCGCTCCTCGCCTGCGAGCCGTCATCCTGAAGATCCCCCGGAGCGCCGGGCGATAAATCTCGATCAGCATGCCCGCCGCCCATCCTTCGTGACGCGGCCCTTACGGGCCGCTCCTCAGGATGAGGTCCGTGTTGTTGCAACAAAGGAAAGCCTCATCCTGAGGAGCGGGCGAAGCCCGCGTCACGAAGGATGGGCCCGATACTCCATGCGGATTTATTGCTGCATACTCTAGGAAGGCCCGGGCGCAATTCGACTCTGCGGCGTCATTCCTTCTCCCCGATGGGATGAGAGGAAGACGGCGCGCGCTCCAATTAAATACGACCCTCAAAGCGGCGGCCCGTTATACCGCCCCGCGCGCTTTCGCGGCCGCCATCGCCCTTGCAAGGACCGACAGATCGCGCAGCGCCGAGGCGGGCCGCGTCATCTGCACGATGTCATTCATCAGCCGATGAATATTCTCGTCTTCGTCCGCGAGCCAGCGCAAGCCGAAACGAAAGCGCTGCTGGAGGGCGAAATCGGCGGGACGCTCGCCCCTCACTTCCGGGTAAGCGAGATCGACCGTCGCAGCGACGGTCCAAGCATCAGAAATGGCGGGGAGACAATGGTCGAAATATAGCACCGAAAGTTGCGGATTGTCAAGGGAGCACTCATTAAGTGTGTCTGCCAAAGCGAGGGCCTCACGCGCGGCGACGCTCATGCCCTGACCGTAGACGGGGTTGAAGCTCGCGATCACGTCGCCAATCGGAAGAAAGCGGCGGGGGAAGGCGCCTGTCTTTTCGAAACGCCGCCAGGTCGCAGCGCGTTTGCGATATTGCCGGATCGGCCCCGCCAGTTCAGCGCCGTCAAGACGGGCGCGGATTTCCGGCGCGGCGAGGCGGGCCGCATAGGCGAGAAATCCCTCCAAATCGACCGGCGGGACGACATCGCCGCGCCCGCAGAGCGAAAGAATCCATTCCTCATTCTCGATCGGCGACAAGAGAGCGTAGTGATTGTCCGGCGGCGTCGGCACGCAAAGCAGCGATTCGGCCGAGCCGCGCCAGGCCTCCGGCTTTCTGAAGCGGGCCGTCGCATAGGCCATGTCGATGCCGATCTCGTCGACAGGCGGCGCCGAAAAGCCGGCCTCGACAAGCTCTTCAAGGAGCGGCCCGCCGCGCCCGCGCGCGTCGATAACAAGGTCCGCGCGTTGGATCTTCCCGTTCGCCTCGACGCCCGCCGCCGCGCCGTCTTCAAAGGTGATCCGGCGGACAGTCGCCGCCTCGACGATGTCGACATTGGCGAGCGCGGCGACCCGGCGGCGGATCGCCTGTTCGAAACCGGGGCGCGTCATGCATAAAATGGTCGCGCCGAGATCGCGCCGCGGCCGCCAGGCGCCGTAGTCGAACACCCGATTGTCGAGCCCGGCGCGCGCGACGATCGCGCCGCCCGCAACGAAATCGGCGCGAATGCCGGGAAGAAGCGCATCGAGCGCCGCCTCCCCGCCGGCGAGCAGCACATGGACATGCGCGCCCTGCGGCGCGCCCTTGCGGACAAGGGGCGTCGGCGGAACCCGGTCCTTCTCGAAGAGAACGACTTTCTCGAAACGTGGCGCGAGGGCGGCGGCGGCGGCCAGTCCCGCAATCCCGGCGCCGACGATGACGGCTTTGCCCTGCATCGCGTCCTTGTAAGGCGGATGCGGGCGAGCGCAATCCGCAAGCGCGCCCGGCAGCGGCTCAGTTCGAAATTGACGTCCTGTATTTCGCCAGTTGCGAACGCCTGCCCGCCAAAGGCACGAAATCCGTCAGCCGCTGTTTGACCGCCTTTCGTCCGCCGCCGAGAAATGCGCGATCTGATCCGCATGAGCCTTCCGGAAAGCGAGACGAGCGGTGAGACGTTCGACATAGGCCTCGGTCGCGGGACGGTCGCCGTGAGCGCGGACATCCGAGACGCGCAGCACGTCCGCCATGATCAGGTCGGCGACGGTGAACCTGTTGGCGGCTAACCAATCTCGTTCCCTCAGTATCGCCTCGATTTGAGCGAGCCGCTTGTCCATCCAGCCTGTCAGACCATTATTGACCTCGCCGCACATTCTCAGAAACCACCAAGGGACGGTCACCATCTCAATAGAATTCAGCGCGGCAATCACCCATTGCAGGGTATCGGCTTCGCCGACCGGATCGCGCGGCATCAGCGTCGCGCTCTTCCGCGCCAGATGCAGCAAGCACGCACCGCTTTCGAAGATTTTGATCTCGCCATCCGTCAGGAACGGCGCTTGGCCGAAAGGCTGCCGGTCGAGATGGTTGATCTCGCGATCCTCAAACGGGACGGTGCGTACATCATAGGAAAGACCCGCTTCCTCCGCCGCCCATCGCAGACGCAGATCGCGCACGAACCCGCGCGGACCCTCGGGCACCCAGTCATAAGTCCAAATGGTCGTTTTCCGGATCATGGCTCCAAGGTCCCTTGGGGGAACAACTTTTTAGCAACCGGTTTCCACCATTGCCACGGCATGTTCGCATCTGCAAAGCCGCCATTCCACTTTCCGCCAATTCGCGAAGTCGATTTCAAACTGAGTCATTGCCGGGCGCCCCCTTCCCTCGCCCGCCGACTTCACCTATGAGAGCGCTTTAGCCGTCAATTTTGAATGCGCGCCTAACGCGGGGAGACCTCGCGCCCGGCGCCCTCGCGCGAGTAAAGAATGCCGAAACGCACCGATATTTCCTCCATTCTCATCATCGGCGCGGGGCCCATCGTCATCGGCCAGGCCTGCGAATTCGACTATTCGGGCGTGCAGGCCGTCAAGGCCCTGAAATCGGAGGGCTACCGGGTCATCCTCGTCAATTCCAATCCGGCGACGATCATGACCGATCCCGAACTCGCCGACGCCACCTATATCGAGCCGATCACGCCGGAATTCGTCGAGAAGGTGATTGCGAAAGAGCGCCCCGACGCGCTTCTGCCGACGATGGGCGGCCAGACGGCGCTCAATTGCGCGCTCGATCTCGAACGCGCGGGCGTTCTTGAAGCCTATGGCGTCGAGATGATCGGCGCGCGCGCCGACGTCATCGAAAAGGCCGAGGACAGAAAGCTTTTCCGCGCGGCGATGGAAAAGATCGGGCTTGAAAATCCCCGCGCCGCGATCGCCTCGTCGCCGCCCATCCGCAACGCGGCCGGCAAGATCGTCGGCTATGACCGCAACGCCGGCGTCGCCGAAGCGATGAGCGTCATCGACGAGATCGGCCTGCCGGCGATCATCCGCCCGGCCTTCACGCTCGGCGGCACGGGCGGCGGCGTCGCCTACAACAAAGAGGAATATGAGCAGATCGTCCGTTCAGGGATCGACGCCTCGCCGGTCGGCCAGGCGCTGATCGACGAAAGCCTCATCGGATGGAAAGAATTCGAAATGGAGGTCGTCCGCGACAAGGCGGACAATTGCATCATCGTCTGCTCCATCGAGAATGTCGATCCGATGGGCGTCCATACGGGCGATTCGATCACCGTCGCGCCGGCGCTCACCCTCACCGACAAGGAATTCCAGATCATGCGCAACGCCTCGATCGCGGTGATGCGCGAGATCGGCGTCGAGACCGGCGGCTCGAATGTGCAATTCGCGGTGGACCCAGAAACGGGGCGCCTCGTCGTCATCGAGATGAATCCGCGCGTGTCGCGCTCTTCTGCTCTCGCCTCGAAGGCGACAGGCTTTCCGATTGCGAAAGTCGCCGCCAAACTCGCCGTCGGCTACACGCTCGACGAGCTCGACAACGACATCACCGGCGCGACGCCCGCCGCCTTCGAGCCGACGATCGATTATGTCGTCGCCAAAATTCCGCGCTTCGCCTTCGAGAAATTTCCCGGCGCCGAGCCGACGCTGACGACCGCGATGAAATCCGTCGGCGAGGCGATGGCGATCGGACGGACCTTTGCCGAGTCCGTGCAGAAAGCGCTGCGCTCACTGGAGACCGGCCTTTCCGGCTTCGACCCGATTGTCGTTCCGGGGCTCGGCGAGGACGACGACGTCAACGCCTTCCGCGCCGCCCTCGCCGCGCCGACGCCGGATCGCTTGCGCGTCACCGCCGAAGCCTTCCGGCATGGCCTCCCGATCGAACAGGTGCGCGCGATCACGCAATATGATCCCTGGTTCCTCGAACAGATCGAGACGATCGTCGCCGCCGAGCGGCGCGTCGCGGATGAGGGCGTCCCGGCCGACCCTGAGCGGTTGCGCGCCCTGAAGGCGATGGGCTTTTCCGACAAACGCCTCGCCGCGCTTGCGGGCGGAACGGAGGCGGAGGTCCGCGCGCTGCGGCGCGAGGCGGGCGTCAGGCCCGTCTACAAGCGCATCGACACCTGCGCCGCCGAGTTCGCGGCGAAGACGCCCTATATGTATTCCGCCTACGAACCGCCGCTCGACGGCGCGCGGGCTTGCGAAGCCGCCCCGAGCGCGCGCAAGAAAGTCATCATTCTCGGCGGCGGCCCGAACCGCATCGGCCAGGGCATCGAATTCGATTATTGCTGCTGCCACGCCGCTTTCGCGCTCGCCGATATCGGCGTTGAATCGATCATGGTGAACTGCAACCCGGAAACCGTGTCGACCGATTACGACACCTCCGATCGTCTTTATTTCGAGCCGCTCACCGCCGAGGACGTCCTCGAAATCGTCGAAACCGAACGGGCGAAAGGCGAGCTTCTCGGCGTCATCGTTCAATATGGCGGCCAGACGCCGTTGAAACTCGCCGCAACGCTCGACGCCGAAGGCGTTCCGATCCTCGGCACGCCCTACGACGCGATCGATCTCGCCGAAGACCGGGAGCGCTTCCAGAAGCTTATCCAGCGCCTCGGCCTCAAGCAGCCAAGCAATGCGACCGCGCCCAATCGCGAGGACGCGCCGGCGCGCGCGGCCGAGGTCGGCTATCCGCTGGTCACGCGGCCTTCTTATGTGCTCGGCGGCCGGGCGATGGAGATCGTCCGCGACGAAGCGGCGCTCCGGCACTATCTCGCAACCGCGCTGATCGAAATCAGCGCGGACGAACCGCTCCTCCTCGACCAATATTTGCAGAACGCGATCGAGGTCGATGTCGATGCGATCTCCGATGGCGTGGAGGTCTTCATCGCCGGCGTCATGGAGCATATCGAGGAGGCGGGCGTTCATTCCGGCGACAGCGCCTGCTCGCTTCCGCCCTACACGCTGTCCGAGGCCTTGATCGCCGAGCTTGAAAGCCAGACCCGGAAAATGGCGCTGGCGCTCGGCGTCATTGGCCTCATGAATGTCCAATATGCGATCAAGGACGGCGACATCTATGTCCTTGAGGTGAACCCCCGCGCCTCGCGCACCGCGCCTTTTGTCGCCAAAACGACGGGCCAGCCGGTCGCCCGGCTCGGCGCCAAGGTGATGGCGGGCGCGAAGATCCGCGATCTCAATCTCGTCCCGCCGAGGCCCGCCCACACCGCGGTGAAGGAAGTCGTCTTTCCCTTCGCCCGTTTTCCCGGCGTCGACACCGTGCTCGGCCCCGAAATGCGCTCGACGGGCGAGGTCATGGGCATTGACCGGAATTTCGACAAGGCGCGCGCCAAAAGCCTCGTCGCGATCGGCGCGCGCATTCCCCTCGAAGGCTGCGTTTTCGTCTCGCTTCGGGATTCGGACAAGCCGGCGATGA
>JBFXBB010000065.1:0-11040 GCA_050183685.1 Amphiplicatus sp. | reverse complement strand
CGGCCCCGACGACATTTATTGCTCGCCCACGCAGATCCGCCGCTTCGCGCTGCGCCCCGGCGACACCGTCGTCGGCGAGATCAGGAGCCCGAAGGACGGCGAACGCTATTTCGCGTTGCTGAAAGTCGGCACGATCAATTTCGAAGACCCCGAAAAGGCGCGCCACAAGGTGCATTTCGACACTCTGACGCCGCTCTATCCCGATGAACGCCTGAAGATGGAAGTGGCGACCGAGGAGGGCAAGAAAAAGGACCTCACCGCCCGCGTCATCGATCTCGTCGCGCCGATCGGCAAGGGCCAGCGCTCCCTGATCGTCGCCCAGCCGAGGACCGGCAAGACCGTCATTCTCCAGAACATCGCCCATTCGATCTCGGCGAACCACCCAGAATGCTATCTCATCGTTCTCCTCATCGACGAGCGGCCCGAGGAGGTCACCGACATGCAGCGCTCGGTCAATGGCGAGGTCGTCTCCTCGACTTTCGACGAACCGGCGACGCGCCATGTCGCCGTCGCCGAGATGGTGATCGAAAAAGCGAAGCGCCTTGTCGAGCATGGCCGCGACGTCGTCATCCTGCTCGATTCGATCACGCGGCTGGGCCGCGCCTACAACACGGTCGTGCCGTCTTCCGGCAAGGTTCTGACCGGCGGCGTCGACGCGAACGCGCTGCAACGCCCGAAACGCTTTTTCGGCGCCGCGCGGAACATCGAGGAAGGCGGCTCGCTGACGATCATCGCGACGGCCTTGATCGACACCGGCTCGAAAATGGACGAGGTCATTTTCGAGGAGTTCAAGGGCACCGGCAATTCCGAGATCGTCCTTGACCGGAAGGTCGCCGACAAGCGGACCTTTCCCGCGATCGACATCGCAAAATCCGGGACCCGCAAGGAAGACCTTCTCGTGCCGCGCGCCGAACTGCAAAAGGTCTATGTTCTGCGCCGGATCCTGTCGCCGATGGGCACGACCGACGCGATCGAATTCCTGCTCGACAAGCTCCGCCAGACCAAGACCAATGCGGATTTCTTCGAGTCGATGAATACTTGAGACGACGGTTCATCCAAGACGGCGCCCGCGGCCCATCCTTCGCGACGGCGCTTCGCGCGCCTCCTCAGGATGAGGCCCTGCTTGTTGCAACAGGGGAATGCCTCATCCTGAGGAGCCTCGCGAAGCGAGGCGTCACGAAGGATGGGCCGCGGGCGCCGATGCGAGGAGGCCGACGGACGTGAAGCTCGCCTATCTCATGAACACCTACCCCCTGGTCTCGACGACCTTCATCCGGCGCGAGATCGAGGCGCATGAGGCGGCGGGGGTCTCGGTGACGCGCTACGCCCTTCGTCCGTGGAAAGACGATCTCGTCGATCCGAGCGACATCGCCGAAAAGGACCGCGTCCATTATATCCTCGTCGGCAATCTTAGAGGTCTTGCGGCGGCGTTTTTCGCCGAGTTTTTCACGCGTCCCGTCGCCGTCCTCCGCGGCCTCCTCGCGGCGGCGGGGCTCTGGCGAAACGCCCGCGGGGGCCTTGTCCGCCACAAGGCGTATTTTTTCGAGGCGGTTTATCTTTTGCGGCGCGCCCGCGCCGACGGGATCGATCATATCCACGCGCATTTCGGCACGAACGCCGCCGCCGTCGCGATGCTCGTCCGGATCATGGGCGGGCCCGCCTACAGCTTCACCGCGCACGGGCCCGACGAGCTTTTCGACGCGCCGCTTTTGAGCTTTCCGGACAAAATCCGCCATGCGGCGTTTGTCGCCGCGATTTCGCATTATGCGCGCGCCCAGCTCATCCGCATCGCGGGCGCGGCCGCCGCGGAGAAGATCCGCGTCATCCGCTGCGGCCTGCCGCTTGACGAATTCGCGCCGGCGCCGCCGCCGCCGAATCAAACCTTTGTCTGCATCGGCCGGCTCTGCCCGCAAAAGGGCCAGGCGCTCATCCCGGCCGCGCTCGCGCGCGTCCGGCGCGACTTTCCCGACGCGCGCGTCATCCTTGTCGGCGACGGCGAGGCGCGCGCCGCGATCGAGGCTGCGGCGCGCGCCGAGGGCGTCGCCGAGGCGATCGACTTTGCGGGCTGGAAGTCGAACCGCGACGCGATGGCGCTGCTTGCCGGCGCGCGCGCGCTCCTCCTGCCGACCTTCGCCGAGGGACTGCCCGTCGTCCTCATGGAGGCTTTCGCGCTCGGCCGGCCGGTCGTCTCGACCTTCATCGCCGGCATCCCCGAACTCCTCGACGCGCAATGCGGCTGGATCGTCCCGGCCGGCGACGAGGACGCCCTCGCCGAGGCGATGGCCGACGCCTTCGGCGCGAGCGAGGCGGTCCTCGCCGCCAAGGGCCGCGAAGGCCGCGCGCGGGTCGAGGCGCGCCACGATCTTCAGAAAAACGCCGCGGCGCTGCGCGGGCTTTTTGAGGTCGCGGAGAACAGGTTGTAGGGTGCGTCGGCCGAATTCCTCGCAACGCAACCTGCACTTTCACAATGGCTCTCAAACTCTACCATTCGCCGCGCTCGCGTTCGGTCCGGGTTCTCTGGACGCTCGAAGAACTCGGGCTTTCTTATGAACTGGTCGAGACGCCTTTCGACCGCGCTTTTTTTAAAAGCCCCGAATGGCGCGCGATCAATCCGGTGGGAAAAACGCCGGTCATGGTCGACGGCGCGGAGCGGCTCATCGAATCGGTCGCCATCGCGCATTACCTCGCGGAGAAATACGGCGAAGGAAAGCTCGCGCGCCGGCCTGTCGACCCCGACTATGGGCGCTTCCTGCAATTTCTGCATTTCGGCGAGGCCGGCATGGGCGGTTATGGCTCGATGCTGATCGGCCAGACGCGGCTATTGCCCGAAAATCAGCGAAACCCCGCCCTTAAGGCCTGGGCGGCCTCGGAGCTTAAGACTTGCTGCGATTTCATTGAAAGCGAACTTCAGGGCAGGGATTTCATCCTCGGCGAGGATTTCTCGCTCGCCGACATTTCGCTTGGCTATGCGCTTTATGTCGTCGCCCTTTCAGGGGAGGCGGCGGACGAAATCCTCAGCGCCCGGACGAAGCTTTATCTCAACCGCCTCAAGGAGCGCCCCGCCTGGAAAAAAGCGATGGCTGGCCGCGGATAGGCGCGCCGCGGGCTTAAAAATTCGAATCCCGATCTTAGCGCGTTTTTAGGAAAGGCGGGTCCGGCTTTCCGTCAGAAAACGCGCGACAACAATAAGCTGGAGCGGTTGCTGAATCGCAGATCAGCTAAACTGCTCTAAACCAGCGGGTGATAAATCTGGATCAGCGCTCCCCGCGGCCATCCTTCGTGACGCGGGCTTCGCCCGCTCCTCAGGATGAGGCTTTCCCCTGTTGCAACAACACGGGCCTCATCCTGAGGAGCCTCGCGAAGCGAGGCGTCACGAAGGATGGGCCGACTATGCCAGAGTCGGATTTACCGCCGCACGCTCTAGCGTTGCTTTTCCTTCTTCTCCGGCAGGCCCGTGCGTTTCGTCTCGGCGAGCTCTTCGAGCTGATCCTCGCTCATTGACTCATACATGCCGCGCGCGGCGCCTTTGAGGGACGATTTCTTGGTCTCGCCGCGCTTGGCGGCGAGCGCCGCGCCGGCGGCCTTTTGCTGGGCTTTCGAGGTTGAGGGCATAGGCGTCGTTTGGCCTCCTTGCATTCGCCCCGTCGCCTCGATGGCGAGGGGCTTGACGACTTCAACGGCCATGACGCGCGGCCGGTTCCGGCGCCGGAAAGAATTAATGTCGCGGCCTCGCGCCCGCCGGCGCGCGGACGCCGCAAACCCCGTCCCGGGCGCCTCGGCCCGCCTCGGCGAGCGCGGCCCCGGCCTCGGCCGGCCGGTCGGTCGCGATGATGTCGACGCCCATCGCGGCGATATCCGCATACTGACTGTCATCGCCCGAGGCGGCGATCGCCGCGTCGATCGATTCGCCGGGCCCGAGCGTTCCGAAAACGATCTCGACATCGCGTCCGGCGAGGGCGTCGAAAAGCCGGGGCTCGGCCTCTTTCGTTCCCGTGAAGGCGAGGAGCCGGTCGGCCGGCGCGCCCGCCGCGACCGCGCGGTTAAGGTCCGATTGCGCGCTCATATTGAGCGAGATCATCGCCGCCGGGAGCAAGCGGTGCAGTTTCTTCGCCTGGCCGACGCTTGTCGCGACGAGGATGACGCGGGCCTCGGCGCGCGCCGCCTTGACCGCCGCCGCGACGTCCTCATAGCGCGCGCTGCGCTTGATATCGAGTTGAAGAAGCGTGCGGCCCGCCGCCCAGGCGAGGACGTCGTCGAGGCGGGGCGGGGCCGCGCCGGCGACGCGGCCCTCGGGGTCTTTGAGGCGCAGCTTCTTGATCTCGGCATAGGCGAGCCCCGCGGCCGCGCCGGTTCCGGTCGTCGTCCGGTCGAGCGTTTCGTCATGGAGAAGAAAAAGGACGCCGTCCGCCGACTGCGCGACATCGATTTCAAGAATCGCCGGCGCGCGCGCGAGCGTCGCCTCGAAGGTCGCGATCGCGTTTTCCGGATAGCCCGGCGCCGGCCCGCCGCGATGGGCCGAGACGAGCGTGATCTTTTCCGCCGCGAGGCAGTCGAAGAACCGGTTGAGATCGCCCTCGGGCGCGATCGTCCAGCCGGACGGGGCGGCGGGCGCGTCGATCCGTTCGGCCGGCGCGCAGGCGGCAAGCAGCAGCGCGGCCCACAGGGCGCGCATTTACGGTCTCAGCACGATCGCGCCCGTCGACTTGCCGCTTTCGAGCAGGCGGTGCGCGTCCGCCGTTTTTTCGAGCGGAAAGACCGTCGGCGCGGGGATCTTGACATGGCCCTTTTCGATCATCGCGAAGAGCAAGGCCGCCATCGCCGGCAGCCGTTCGGGCGTTGCGTAATGGGCGAGCGACGGACGCGTCAGGAACAGGGAGCCGCGCCGGTTGAGCTCCAAGGGCGCCATCGGCGGGACCGCGCCCGACGCATTGCCGTAGGAGACCATCATGCCGCGCAGGGCGAGGCTGTCGAGCGAGGCCTCGAAGGTCGCCGCGCCGACCGAGTCGTAAACGACGTCGACGCCGCGGTCATGAGTGAGGCGGCGGACGTCGGCGGCGATGGAATCGGTCTTTGCACGGACGATGACATGGGCCGCGCCATAGTCCTTCGCGAGCTTCGCCTTCGCCGTCTCGCCGACGACGGCGATGACCTCGGCGCCGAGATGGGCGGCCCATTGCGTCAGGATCGAGCCGACCCCGCCCGCCGCCGCATAGACGAGCGCCTTGTCGCCCGGCCCGAGCGCGAAGACGTCGCGCACGAGCATCGCCGCGGTCAGGCCCTTCAAAAAGGCGGCCGCCGCGAGTTCGGAGGAAAGCCCTGCCGGGACCTTGACCGCCATGCCGGCATTGGCGAGCGTGCGGCTCGCATAGGCGCCCGCCGACATATAGGCGACCCGCTCGCCGGGGGCGAAGCCGGAGACGGCCGCGCCGATCGCCGTCACGGCGCCGACGCCTTCCCCGCCAAGGACCGCCGGCAGCGAAACCGGATAAAGGCCGGTCCGGCGGTAGATATCGATGAAATTGAGGCCGATCGCGGCGTTTTCGACCGCGATCTCATTTTCGCCCGGCGCGGCGTCCCCGCGCTCTTCGAGGCGGAGAACCTCGGGGCCTCCGAGCTGGCGGATGACGACGGCTCTGCTCATGGGCGAGAGGCAATAGGCGATGGGCGGGAAATGGACAAGGCTTTGGCCCGCCCGGCTTGTCCCCCCGCCGGCTTTTGCCTATCCCTCTTGGCTCGCCCCTTAAAGGAAGGGAACGGCCCGATGCGCCTGACGATCAATGTCGACTGCACCCCGGAGGAAGCCCGCACCTTTTTCGGGATGCCCGATGTCGAGCCGATGAACCGGATGATCGTCGAGGAGATGTCGAAGCGGGCGAAGGACAATATCGACACCATCGCCGATCCGGAGCGCTTCGTCGCGCAGATGATGCTGCTCGGCGGCAAGGGCTTTGAACAGTTTCAGACTCTGATGAGCGCCGCCATGCAGGGCGCGGCCGCCGGCGCCCAGCGGGGCCGGGGGAAGGGCGAGTGAGGCTTCTTCTTTCCCCGCAAGCGGGGAGAGCCGAACAAGACCGCCCCTCGCGGCGCAAGGCCCTGAAATCCGCCGCGTGAGGCGCGCCCATGACAGAAAGTCCGTGCACGGATGATACGATTTTCGCGCGCGCCTCGGGCGCGGGCCGCGCCGGCGTCGCGGTCTATCGCGTCTCGGGGCCGCTTGCGGGCGCGGTCGCGGCGGCGCTGACGGGCCGGCGCCTCGCGCCGCGGGCCGCGCGCCTTGTGCGCCTGCGCGACGCCTCGGGCGCGACGATCGACCGGGGGCTTGCGATTTTCTTCGCGGGCCCTGCGAGCTTTTCCGGCGAGGATGTCGTCGAGTTCCATCTGCATGGCGGCCGCGCCATCGAGGCGGGGCTCGTCGAGGCGCTCGCCGCGCTCGGCGCGCGGCCGGCCGAGGCCGGCGAGTTCACCCGCCGCGCGCTCCTGAACGGCAAGCTCGACCTCGCCCAGGCGGAGGCGCTCGCCGATCTTATCGACGCCGAAACGGCAAAGCAGCGCCGCCGCGCATTGGGTCAGTTCGAGGGCCGGCTCTCGGCGCTCGCGGAAGGCTGGCGGGCGCGGCTCGTCGCCGTTCTCGCCCCGCTCGAAGCCGCGATCGATTTCCCGGAGGAGGAGGGGATCCCGGCCGCGATCGCCGAGAAAGCCGGCCCGGCGATCGCCGCGCTCCTTGCCGAGCTGCGCTCCTACAAGGAGGGCGCGGCCGCCGCGCGCCGGCTGCGCGAGGGCGTCCATGTCGCGATCATCGGCGCGCCGAACGCCGGCAAGTCGAGCCTTTTAAACGCGCTCGCCGGCGCCGAGGTCGCGATCGTGACCGCGGCCCCGGGGACGACGCGGGACATCGTCGAGGCGCGCCTCGACCTTGCGGGCGTTCCGGCCATCCTCGCCGACACGGCGGGGATAAGAGATCAGTCTACGGATGAAATCGAACTGGAAGGAATCCGTCGCGCGCGCGCCCGCGCCGACGCGGCCGATCTCAGGGTGCTGGTCGTTGATCCTTGTACGGAGCAAGCGGCGGGCCCTCGCCCGGCCCCCGTTGTTTCACGTGAAACCCTGCTCCGTCCGGGCGATGTCCTCGTCTGGTCGAAGAAGGATCTCGGGGCCGCGCCCGGCGCGGCCCCGGCGGGGGTCTCGGCCTTCCATCTTTCGGCGAGGACCGGGGAGGGGATGGTCGCCTTCCTCGCCGCCCTCGCCGCGGCCGCGTCCCGGCTCGCGGGCGACGCCGAGGGCGCGGCGCTGACGCGCCTGCGCCATGTCCGCGCGGTTGAAAAAGCGATCGCCGCCCTCGAAAGGGCCGCGGCGCGAGGCGGGGCCGATCCCGAGCTCGCCGCCGAGGACGCCCGGCTTGCGGCGCGCGCGCTCGGCGAGATCACCGGCGCGGTCGATGTCGAGGACGTGCTCGACGAGATTTTCGCCAGTTTCTGTATTGGGAAATAGGCGTTTCACGGGAAACGCGGCGCCAGCGCCGCGCCCCCGCTGTTTCACGTGAAACATTTTTTCCTCGAACTTATCCCCCTCCCCCTCGCCCGCTTTATTATCCGCGGCGAAGGCCTATATCGGGCCGCCAAAGGATCAACGGATGAAGCCCTACGACGTCATTGTCATCGGCGGCGGCCATGCCGGCTGCGAAGCCGCGGCGGCGGCCGCGCGCGCCGGCGCGCGGACGCTGCTCGTCACCCATAACGCCGCGACGATCGGCGAAATGTCCTGCAATCCGGCGATCGGCGGGCTCGGCAAGGGCCATCTTGTCCGCGAGATCGACGCCCTCGACGGGCTGATGGGCCGCGTCATCGATCAGGCGGGGATCCAGTTCCGGATGCTCAACCGCTCGAAGGGCCCCGCGGTGCGGGGCCCGAGGAGCCAGGCCGACCGGGCGCTCTACCGGAGACATATGCGCGCGGCGGTCGCGGCGACCGCCGGGCTCGACCTGCTCGAAGGGGCGGTCGCGGATTTGCTTGTTTCACGTGAAACAACGGGCGAGGGCCCGCCGCTTGCGCCGCGCGAGCGAGTCCTCGGCGTCGTCCTCGCCGACGGAACCGTCCTGCGCGCGGGCGCCGTGGTCCTGACGACCGGCACCTTCCTTAAGGGCGTCATCCATATCGGCGACAAGCGCATTCCGGCGGGCCGGGCCAAGGCCGGCGGCGTCGAGCCGCCCGCCCTCGGCCTTTCCGACCGGCTTTACGCGGCGGGCCTTCGCCTTGGCCGGCTGAAGACCGGGACCCCGGCCCGGCTCGACGGGCGGACGATCGACTGGGCCGGGCTCGACATGCAGCCGGCTGACGCCGAGCCCGTCCCCTTCTCCTTCCTGACGGAGACGATCCGGGTTCCGCAGATCGCCTGCGGCATCACCTATACGTCACGGGAAACGCACCGGATCATCGAGGAAAATCTCGGGAAGTCGGCGGTCTATTCCGGCTCGATCTCCGGCCGCGGGCCCCGTTATTGCCCGTCGATCGAGGACAAGATCGTCCGTTTTGCGGAAAAGACGAGCCACCAGATCTTCCTCGAACCCGAGGGGCTCGACGACGACACGGTCTATCCGAACGGGATTTCGACCTCGCTGCCGGAAGCCGTCCAGGACGCTTTCCTCGCGACCATTCCGGGCCTCGAAAAGGCGCGGGTTCTCCGCCACGGCTATGCGATCGAATATGACTATGTCGATCCGCGCGCGCTTTTGCCGACGCTCGAAACGAAGCGCCTGCCGGGGCTGTTCCTCGCTGGCCAGATCAACGGCACGACGGGCTATGAGGAGGCGGCCGCCCAAGGCCTTCTCGCCGGGGCGAACGCGGCGGCGAAAGCGGGCGGCGCGCCCGACTTCCTCATCGACCGGGCGGAGGGCTATCTCGGGGTCCTCATCGACGATCTCGTGACGCGCGGCGTCACCGAGCCCTATCGGATGTTCACGAGCCGGGCGGAATATCGCCTTTCGCTCCGCGCCGACAACGCCGATCAGCGCCTGACCGCGCGCGGAATCGCGGCGGGGCTTGTCGGCGCGGAGCGGGCGCGCGCGTTTCACGTGAAACAGGCCGCCCTCGCCGAGGCGCGGGCCTTCGCGATGGCGGAGACGATCACCCCGAGCGAGGCGGCCAAAGTCGGCCTCGCGCTCAATCAGGACGGCCGGCGACGCTCCGTCCTCGATCTTCTCGCCATGCCGGGGATCGCCGTCGCGGATCTTGCGCGGATCTGGCCGCGATTGGGCGCGCTCGCGCCCGCCCTCGCCGAGCAGCTTGAGATCGAGGCGCTTTACGCCGGCTATCTGCATCGTCAGGAGGCGGACATTCTCGCTTTCCGCAAGGATGAATCGCTGCGCCTGCCGGCCGATCTTCCCTATGCGGAGATCAAGGGCCTGTCGAACGAGGCGCGCGCGAAGCTTTTGGAGGCGCGTCCCTTGACGCTCGGCCAGGCGGGCCGGATCGAGGGGATGACCCCGGCGGCGCTCGCGGTCATTCTCGCCTGGGTGAAGAAGGGCGCGCGGCGTGCGGGATGAGCGATGTTTCACGTGAAACAGGCGCGGAACAAGCGGCGGGCCGGATAGGGCGTTTCACGTGAAACATTCTCTCGCCCAGCCCCTGACCCCCGCCGATTTCGCCGCCGCGACCGGCGTTTCACGGGAAACAATGGCGCGCCTCGAACTCTATGATGCGCTTCTCCTTGACGCTGCGTCGCGGATGAATCTCATCGCGCGCTCGACGCTCGAAGACCGCTGGCGGCGGCATTTCCTCGATTCGGCGCAGCTTTTTCCGCTGCTCGGCGAAGCGGGGACGCTTGTCGATCTCGGCTCGGGCGCCGGCTTTCCGGGGCTCGTCCTCGCCGCGATGGGGGCGGAGAGGGGGCTTTTCGTCACGCTCGTCGAAGCGACGAAAAAAAAGGCCGATTTCCTGCGCGCGGCGGCGGCCGAGATGGGGCTCGTCAACCTCGCGGTCATACCGGAACGCATTGAAAGTATTACCATTTCTCCGCCCGATATCGTCACGGCGCGGGCCCTCGCCCGGCTTGAGAAGCTTCTTGCCTACGCCCATGAAATCGCCGGACAAAGGACGCGCTGTCTTTTTCTCAAAGGACAAGATGTTGAGGCGGAGTTGACCGAAACCGCTAAATCTTGGCATACCGAGATCAGTCGCCATCCGAGCGCGACCAGCGCCGGCGCGACCATTCTCGACGTTCGCGATTTTGCTCCCTTGAGGCCGTCCCGTGCCCGAAAAGCTTAAAGCGCCGCGCATCCTCGCTGTCGCCAATCAGAAGGGCGGCGTCGGCAAGACGACGACCGCGATCAATCTCGCGACCGCGCTTGTCGCGGTCGGCGAGCGGGTGCTGCTTGTCGATCTCGACCCGCAGGGCAACGCTTCGACCGGGCTCGGGATCGCCGCCGCCGACCGGGCGGTGACGACCTATGAGGTCCTGATGGGCGAATACCGGCTCGAAGCGGCGGTGATGGAGACCGGCATACCGGGCCTCATATTGGCGCCCGCCGGGGTCGATCTCGCCGGCGCCGAGGCCGAGCTTCTTTCGGCCGAGCGCCGGCATTTCCGCCTCGCCGAGGCGCTCGCGGACTATGCGGAGAAGGGGGCCGGCGTCAGCTATGTCATCATCGACTGCCCGCCCTCTTTGAGCCTTCTGACGCTGAATGCGCTCGCGGCGGCCGAGGGCGTCGTCATCCCGCTGCAATGCGAGTTTTTCGCGCTTGAGGGCCTCAGCCAGATCTTGAGGACGATCGAGACGGTCCGGACGCGGATCAATCCCGCCCTTGAGCTCCAGGGCGTCGTCCTGACCATGCATGACCGGCGCAACAATCTTTCGAACGAGGTCGAGCGCGACGTGCGCGCGCATCTGAAGGAGAAGGTCTACCGGACGGTCATTCCACGGAATGTCCGCGTCTCCGAGGCGCCGAGCTTCGGCAAGCCGGCGCTTCTCTACGATCTCAAATGCCCGGGCAGCCAGGCCTATGTGCAGCTTGCGAGCGAGGTCATCCAGCGCGAGCGGGCGCGAAGG
>JBFXBB010000064.1:0-11134 GCA_050183685.1 Amphiplicatus sp. | reverse complement strand
CAAAAAGGGGAGCGTCAGCGCGATTTCGGGAAGGAGCACGAGAACCTGCGCCGCCTTGTCGGCGGCGAGCGCGGCCGCGACCGCTTCGAGATAGACTTCGGTCTTGCCCGAGCCCGTCACCCCGTCGAGGAGAACGGGCGCGGGCGCCGCGATCAGCGCGACGAGCGCAGCCGCCGCCGTCGCCTGCTCCGGCGAGAGCGTCTTGGCGCGCCGGTCAAGATCGGGCGGCGGGAAAGGCGGATCGGGATCGAGGCGCACCGCTTCGAGCGCGCCCGCCTCGGCGAGGCCGCGAATGACGCCGTCGCTGACGCCCGCGCGCGCGGCGAGGTCTTTGGCGGGGAGCGGCTCGGCGCCGGCAGCCGCGGCGAGCGCGGCTTGCCGTTTCGGCGTCAGGCGCGGCGGGACGAGGCCCGTCGCGCGATAGCCGATGACGCCCTG
Organism: Amphiplicatus sp.; assembly: GCA_050183685.1. Classification (GTDB taxonomy): domain Bacteria; phylum Pseudomonadota; class Alphaproteobacteria; order Caulobacterales; family Parvularculaceae; genus Amphiplicatus. The sequence continues at coordinate 10,696 of JBFXBB010000064.1, read as the reverse complement.
AGGCGGCGCCAGCGCGGCGGCGCGCGTGACGAGCCGCAGCACCGAGCCCTTCGGAGACATCGTATAGGCCGCCGTCCAGTCGACGAAGTCGATGACGTCGGGCGCGAGGCGCGAGACGTCGAACTTTCCGTCGATCTTCTTGAGCTTTCCCGGATCGACTGCATCGCTCTCGCCGCCTGGCCAGACGACGCCGCAGCGCAGAATCGACCCGAAAGGCGCGGCGACGAAATCGCCAGGCGCCGTCCCTTCGGGCGCAAGATAGTCGAAGGCCGGGAGAGGCAGGGGAAAAAGGACTTTGACTCTTAGGGAGTCCGCGGCCTGTCCTTCGCGACGCGGGCCGGCGGCCCGCTCCTCAGGATGGGGCTTTCCCCAGTCGCCGCAACGCACAGCCTCATCCTGAGGAGCCTCACCGAGCGAGGCGTCGCGAAGGATGGGCGCCAAGCTCTTCCTGTCCGTCATCGATCTTGCCCCGCGCTTGATCCCGCGTCCGGTTTCGGGTGAAGTGCCGCCGGGCTCGAAGGGCGGCGGCGGTTTGACCATGCGTAGCGCTTTCACTTTCTTTATCACAGCCTTTCTCGTGCTCGCGGCGAGCAGCGCCGAGGCGAAATACAGCCTGTGCAACAAGACGAGCTATGCGATCTCGGCGGCAATCGGCTATGTCGACGGCGACCGGCTGGCGACGCGCGGCTGGTGGCGGCTGCGCTCGGGCCAATGCAAGGTCGTTCTGACCGAGCAGACCAATCCGGGGCGGTATTTCGTCTATGCCGAGGCGATTCCCGGCCATCGCGGCGCGATGCGCGCCTGGTCCGGCGAGACGCCGCTCTGCGTCGAGCAAAGCGGCTTTTTCAATCTCCGCAATCAGGAAGTCTGCCGCGACGATCCGACCCGTCAGCGCGGCTTTTTCGACGTGGAAGTGACGCAGGCCGCCGGCGGCAATTGGCAGACCGACTTTGCGGAAGCGGCGAATTTCACCGTCTACAGCGCCGAGGTCGCGGGCGTGCAGCGCCTGCTTTTCGATATCGGCAAATCGACGGGCGGCGTCGATGGCTCGCTCGGGCGCGAGACGCAGCGCCTCATCGCCAACTACCGCAAGGAAAAAAATCTCGGAGAAGGCTCCGCGATCGATGACGCGCTCATCGACGCGCTCATCGAGGATGCGAATGCGCGCGAGGCAAAGCTCGGGCTTTTCTATTGCAACAAGACTTCGACCGCGCTCTGGACGGCGGTAGCGATCCCGAGCGAGAAGGACGACTATAATTCCAAGGGTTGGTGGAAGCTCGAACCGGCGGACTGCGCCAAGATCATCAAGGGCCAGCTCGCCAAGGATCATTACTATGTCTACGCCGTCGTCGAGGATGGGCGCGACGAGCACCGGCTTGCCGGCGGCGACAAGAGTTTCTGCGTCAATGCGGTCAAATTCGACGTCCCCAATATTCTTTCCTGCGCCGATCAGGATCTCGACGAAGCGGTGTTCCGCCGCCTCGAAATCGGCGGCGCGGCCTCGGCGACGTTTGATTTCACGCCGGAGATGTTCGTCGCGCCCCCGATCCAGAAATCGGACGTCGGAAATCAGAAGTCAGAATGACGGGCGCGCGCGAAATTCCCCTTTCCGATTTCCGACATCCGATTTCCGACTTCCGGCATGTCGACTGCTGGGTGTTCGATCTCGACAACACGCTCTATCCGGCGGACTGCCATCTCTTTCGCGAGATCGACTCGCGCATGACCGAGTTCATCTGCACCCGGCTCGGCTTCGACTTTGACGAGGCGAGGCGGCTGCAAAAAGAGTATTATCGCCGTTACGGGACGACGATGTGCGGGCTGATGCGCGAACATGACGTCGCGCCGGAAACCTTCATGGATTTCGTCCATGACATCGACCTCTCCCCGGTCGTCGCCAATCACGCGCTCGGCGCCGGGCTCGCCGCGCTGCCGGGCCGCAAATTCGTTTTCACCAATGGCTCGGCGCGGCACGCGGAAAATGTGATGGCGCGGCTCGGGATCGGCGCGCATTTCGACGCTATTTTCGACATCAAGGCCGCGAACTTCACGCCGAAGCCGCATCGCGAGGCCTATGAGCGCTTCCTTGCCGCCCATGATGTGGCGCCGGCGGCGGCGGCCATGTTCGAGGATATCGCGCATAACCTCAAGGCCGCGCATGCGCTCGGCATGACGACCGTGCTCGTCTGTTCCCGCGCCGCATGGATCGCCGACGAGCCGGCGGACAAACGCCCCGCCGTCGCCGGCGAGACGCATGATTTCGTCCACCATGCGACAGACGACCTTGCAGGCTTTCTCGGCGCCGCTATGACAAAGGCGTCCGCCGCCTGAACAAAGGAACGATCATGCCGGATTTCGACGCCCTCGCCCGCGCGGTCGACGAGGCCTGGGAGCGCCGCCAGGAGATCGGCGCCTCGACCGAAGGCGCCGCGCGCGAGGCGGTCGAGAAGGCGCTCGGCCTGCTCGACGCCGGCGCCGCGCGGGTCGCGGAAAAGACCGGCGACGGCGGCTGGCGCGTCAATCAATGGCTGAAGAAGGCGGTGCTCCTCTCCTTCCGCCTGACGCCGACCCATCTCATCGAGGGCGGGCCCGGGCGCGCGGCCTGGTGGGACAAGGTTCCCTCGAAATTCGACGGTTGGAACGCGGAGGATTTCACCCGCGCCGGCTTTCGCGCGGTTCCGGGCGCGATCGTCCGCCGCGGCGCCTATGTCGCGCCTTCCGCCGTTCTGATGCCGTCCTTCGTCAATATCGGCGCCCATGTCGGCGAGGGCGCGATGATCGACACCTGGGCGACGGTCGGCTCTTGCGCGCAAATCGGCGCGCATTGCCATATTTCGGGGGGCGCCGGCATTGGCGGCGTCCTTGAGCCGATTCAGGCCGGTCCCGTCGTCATCGAGGACAATTGTTTTATCGGCGCGCGCTCAGAGGTCGCCGAAGGCGTGGTCGTCCGCGAGGGGGCGGTCCTTTCGATGGGGGTTTATCTCGGCGCGTCGACCAAGATCGTCGACCGATCGAGCGGACAGATCTCCTGCGGAGAAGTCCCCCCCTACGCCGTCGTCGTGCCCGGCGCGCTTCCGTCCGACAAGGGGCCGAGCCTTTATTGCGCGGTCATCGTCAAGCAGGTCGACGAGAAGACCCGGGCGAAAACATCCGTCAACGAATTATTGCGGGGGTGAGGGCGCGGGCCCGCCGCTCGCTTCGCAATCAAGTGAGGCGCACTCAGTGCGATACCCTCACGCCGCCAGGTTGCAAACGCTGAACCCCAAGGCCGGCGCGGGCTCCGATGGTTAAGCCAATAGTTATCCCCCTACTTATCCCCGTACTTATCCCCGTCCCCTCCGCGCGGCCTTATGCTCGCCCGCATGACAATGAATTGCACGACAACAGACGGGCTTTGCGCCCTACATCTTCGGAACGAATTTCTCGCGGATGGTGACAAGCTCCTCGGCCGAGGTCGGATGGAGCGCGCAGGTCTCGTCGAACTGCCGCTTCGTCACGCCGGCCTTGAGCGCGATCGCGAGGCATTGAATCATTTCCGGTGCGTCCTCGCCGACAATATGGCAGCCGACGACGCGGTCGGTTTCCGCGTCGACGACGAGCTTCATATAGGTGCGCGCCGCGCTCCCGGAGAGCGTGTTTTTCAGCGGCCGGAAATCCGTCTTGTAAACGTCGACCTTGCTGAACTTTTTCCGCGCGTCATGCTCGGCATAGCCGACCGAGCCGACGGGCGGCTGGGTGAAGACCGCATGCGGAATAAAGGCGTAATCCATCTTCATGTCGCGATTGTTGAAACAGGTCTCGGCGAAGGCCGCCGCCTCGCGGATCGCGACGGGGGTGAGATTGACGCGGTCCGTCACGTCGCCGACGGCGTAGATGTTCCCGGCGGAGCTTTTCGAATAGGCGTCGACCTTGATCTCGCCCCTCGCGCCGGTCGCAACGCCCGCCGCGTCGAGCCCGAGGCCTTGCGTGTTCGGCCTTCGGCCGACCGCCCAGAAAACGAGATCGGCGTCGACATGCCCGCCGGTCGAAAGATGCGCGCGTTTGATGTCGCCTTGCAGCTTCTCGATCTTCTCGAAGACGGCCCCGGTGACGACGCGCACGCCCGCCCGCTTCATCTCGGCGTGAACCGCGACCGAAATGTCGCGGTCGAAATAGCGCAAGATGTCCTCGCCCCGATAGACGAGGCAAACCTCCGCGCCGAGCCCGCGAAAGATGCAGGCGAATTCGACCGCGATATAGCCCCCGCCCGCGATCACGACATGGCGCGGCGGTTTATCGAGACGGAACGCCTCATTCGAGGTGATCGCCAGTTCGTGACCGGGAATCGACGTGTCGGTCCAGGGCGCGCCGCCCGTCGCGATGAGGATCTTGTCGGCCGTGACGTCGCGCTTCTCCTTGACGAGACGCACGCGATGGGCGTCTTTGAGGACCGCGCGGCTTTCGAAAATCTCCGCCCCGGCGTTTTTGAGATTGCGCATATAGATTCCGGAAAGCCGCTCGATCTCGTCGTCCTTGTTCTCGATGAGCTTTCCCCAATCGAAGGCGATATCGCCGAGGGTCCAGCCATAGCCCGTCGCCTCCTCGAAGGCGCGACGGAATTCGGAGGCGTAAACGAGAAGCTTTTTCGGCACGCAGCCGCGGATGACGCAGGTCCCCCCGACGCGATATTCCTCGGCGATCGCGACCCGCGCCCCATACATCGCCGCGAGCCGCGCGGCGCGCACCCCGCCGGAGCCCGCGCCGATCACGAAAAGGTCGTAGTCATAGTCGGTCATCACGCCGCTCCGTCATTCGCACGCATGTCCCAATCCCGCCCATCCCGGGATGAGCGGAGACTGGGTTCAAGGCAAGAACCCGATCCCCGTCTTGAAGCGCACATCGTTGAACTCCATCACCTCGATCTGAAAAATATCGAGAAATTCCCGGTGGATCGCGTCGAAGACGGGGCCGAGCCGGCCGTCGAAGTCGAGCGCGACGCGAATGACCGGCTGGGCCGCGACGAAGACGTCGAAGCTCTCGCCCGTGATCTCCACGGCGACAATCGTGCGCAGCCAGAGCGCGCCCGAATCCTCGGCGTTGCCGACAATCAGCGAAACGCCGAACCGCACCGGTTCGAGAATGACGACCTCGCGCTCCGAAAAGCTGAAGGCCTCGTCGCCATAATCCCGGCGCGGGTCGAAAGGCCCCTCCGCGGGAACGCCCGCGACGCAGGCGGGATCGCAGCCGAGATAGGCCGCAAAGCCCCCGATCACCGCCAGCCCGAGCGCCTTCGAGCGAAGCAGATTCTGGAACGCCGCCGCGCCATAGGCGCGGATCGCGTCCTGCAATTCTTCATATTTGGTCCGCGCCATTCAGCGTTCCATGATGTCGACGCCGTTCGGTCCGCCGAGGATCACTTTCTCCGCAAGGCCGACGAAAAGTCCGGTCTCAACGACGCCGGGGATCGACTTCAGCGCGCGATCGAGCGCGGCCGGGTCGGGGATGGCCCCCAGCCGGCAGTCGAGGATGAAATGTCCGCCATCGGAAAGAAAAGGCGCCGCCGCGCCCGGCGCGGGACGCAGGCGAAGATCGGCGGGCAATCCGAGCGCGCCGAGCGCCTCGCGGACGCGCCGCGCCGTCAGGCCATAGGCGAAGCGGTCGATTTCGACCGGGAGCGGAAAGGCGCCGAGCGCGGCGACCCGTTTCGAGCGGTCGGCGATGACGACGAAGCGCCGCGCCGCGGCGGCGATGATCTTTTCGCGAAGCAAGGCGCCGCCGCCGCCCTTGATGAGATTGAAAGCGGGATCGACCTCATCGGTTCCGTCGACCGCAAGATCGATCGCCGTCGTCTCGTCCGGCTCGATGAGGACAATGCCGGCAGCGACCGCGCGGCGGCGCGTATCCTCCGAAGTCGGCACGCCTTTAACGGAAAGGCCCGCCCGCGCCTTTTCGCCGAGAAGATCGACGAAATGCGCCGCCGTCGAGCCGGTGCCGAGGCCGAGCGTCATGCCGGGCTCGACCAGCGTCACAGCGGCGAGGGCGGCTTGTTTTTTCTGCTCGTCAATCATCATGAGGAGGCCCTGCATCGCGCCGGGATGAGCGAGGGGAGAGGTCGCGCACTATTTTTTATTTCCTTCGCGGAAACGCTTCGCCCAGCCTTTGATCTCGGCCTGGCGACCGCGCGCGACGGCGAGCGCGCCCGGTTCGACATTCTGCGTGATGACCGAGCCCGAACCGACATAGGCGCCGTCGCCGATCGAAACCGGCGCGACGAGCGCCGAGTTCGAGCCGACAAAAGCGCCCGCGCCGATCTCCGTCCGGTGTTTCTTCACGCCGTCATAATTGCAGGTGATCGTCCCCGCGCCGATATTGGCCTCGGCGCCGACAGACGCATCGCCGATATAGGAAAGGTGATTGGCCTTGGCGCCCGCGCCGAGACGGGCGTTCTTCACCTCGACGAAATTGCCGACGCGCGCGCCCTCGCCGATTTCGGCGCCGGGCCGCAGGCGCGCGAAAGGCCCGATGACCGCGCAGGACGCGATCCTCGCGCCCTCGATATGCGAATAAGCCTTGATCGTCGCGCCGTCCGCGACGATGACGCCGGGGCCGAAAAAGACGCCGGGTTCGATCAGGACGTCGCGGCCGACCTCGGTGTCCCAGGAGAAATAGACCGTCGACGGATCGATGAGCGTCGCGCCCGCCTCCATCGCCTCGATGCGGCGGCGCTCCTGAAAGACCTCCTCGGCCATCGAAAGCTCGAAACGCGAATTGACGCCCATCACCTCTTCTTCATCCGCCTCGACGACGGCGAAGGCGCGGCCGGCCTCGACCGCCATCGCGACGATGTCGGTCAGATAATATTCCTGCTTGGCGTTGTTCGGTTCGAGCCGCGGCAGCGCCTCGCGCAGGAAGCCAGCCTCGACCGCCATCACGCCGGAATTGCAAAGATCGATCGCGAGTTCGAGGGCCGAGGCGTCGCGCGCCTCGACGATCGCCGAGAGCGCGCCCTTCTGGTCGACGAGGAGGCGCCCGTAAGAGCCTGGATCGAAAGCGCGAAAGCCGAGCACGGCGCCCGCGCCGCCTTTGACCGCGCCGGCGAGGGCGGCGAGCGTTTGCCCCTCGACGAGGGGCGTGTCGCCATAGAGTATGAGGACGACCCCCTCAAAGCCCGCAAGCGCGGGCAGGGCTTTTCTCACCGCGTCGCCCGTGCCGCGCGGCGGCCTTTGCGTCGCGATTGCGACATCGGGGCGGAGCCGCCGCGCCGCCGCGCCGACTTCGTCGCGCGCGCCGATGACGACGACCATCCGGGCGGGATCGAGGCTTCCCGCCGCGGCCATCACATGGGCGAGCATCGGCCGGCCGCCGACCGGGTGCAGCACCTTGGCGATGTCGGATTTCATCCGCGTGCCCTGGCCAGCCGCGAGAATGACCGCCGCGATCGATGGTTCGCTCATTTTCCAGCTCCTCGCCGAACAAGGGTGAAGATTGTAGGGAGTGTAAAGCGGCGTCGACAAACCTGCTTACAACCGACAGCCTATGACCGACAACCTCACTCATCCGCCGGAGCGATCAATGCCCCATGACCTTGCCGATGTCGCCATTGTTTTCGATCTCGACGGCACGCTCGTCGACACCGCGGGCGATCTGACGGCTGCGATGAACCACGCGCTCGGCGAGGCGGGCCTTGCGCCGGCGCCCGAAGCGCGCGTGCGCCATCTCGTCGGCCACGGCGCGCGGGCGATGCTGGCGCGCGGCTTTGAAGAGCATGGCCAAAAGCCCTCGCGCGAGGAAATGGACGCCCATCTCGCCGTCTTTCTCGACTATTACGCCGCCCATATCGCCGATCATTCGCGCGCCTTCCCGGAGGCGGTCCCGATCATCGACAGGCTGAGGCGAGCGGGCGCCAAGACCGCGATCTGCACCAATAAGCGCGAAAAGCTGTCCCGGCTTCTTATCGACGCGCTCGGCATGACGGGGCTCTTCGACACGATTGTCGGCATGGACACGGCCGCGGCCGCAAAGCCCGATCCCGCGCCGGTGCGCCTTTGCCTTGAGCGCGCCCGCGCCAAGGCGGGCGTCTTCATCGGCGACAGCGACACCGACGTCAAAGCCGCAAAAGCGGCGGGCCTGCCCGCGCTCGTGGCGGAATTCGGCTACGGTCCCCTGTCGCTCGCGCATGAGGCTTTCGCGACCTTCAGCGACTATGCGGCGCTGCCGGGCTTGATCGAGAAAGCGCTCAACCGATGAGCTATTACGCGCCGATAGAATTCGCGTTTTTGGATGGTTTTCGCGGCATGCCGTTCACCATGTCGCTGCGCAGATCGGTGCGCGATGAGCGCATCGTCGACACAAATCCCTCATGGCGCGTCTCGACCGCGACCTCAAAGCCGCGCTTGCGCCAGAATTCCTTGATCTGCGATGCAAGACGCGTCGCTCCGTCCTGCGTACAGAGATCTGACATTGCCTGCCTCATTCGCCGTGACAGCCGGATTATCGCCTCGAAGAATATAAGGGCGGCTGATTTTTTCAAGCGTCCGGACTCGAATACTGTACCCACCGGTTTACCTGAGACGCCGATGGTAAGCTAAATGTGATGACGAAACGCCCCAACTCAAATATAAGAAAAACTTATATGGAGGAGCCCTATGACCGACCCCCTCGGCGTCGCCTCGGCCTTGACGATCGGCGAGAGAATTCGTCAGGCGCGCAAAGCCGCCAGAATGAACCAATCCGTCCTCGCCGCCCGGGTCGGGGTGAGCCAGCCGGCGGTCGCCAATTGGGAAAGCGGCGTCCACGACCCGCGGCGGCTGATGCTCGCCAAACTCGCCAGCGCCCTCGGCGTCCCGCTCGACTGGCTCGCCGAAGGCGAGCGCTCGCATGCCGAAACGGACAAGGGCGCGGCCGCCGCCTATCTGCGCCGGCCTTTGCAGCACACGCCGCTGATCAGCTTTCGCGACGCCGTGCGGCTCTTGGACGATCCGATTCTCGACCCGCATTCCGTCGCCGGCGACTATATTCCGGTGACCGCGAGCTCCGCCCGCGTCTTCGCCTTGTTCATCAATGACGAGGCGGTCGACCTCGCCTTTCCGAAGGGCGCGCTCGCCGTCTTCGACTATGGCGACCGGCGGCCCCGCGACGGCGCCTTTTGCCTCTCCGCGCCGATGAATTTTCCGATCCTGCGCCGCTGGCGGGACAACCCGGCGCGGCTCGAACCCTATTCGAGCAATCCAACGCATACGGATATTCTTATTAAGGACGATCCGCGCATCATCGGTGTCGCGCGAATTTCAATTCATTTTCACTAGCAGTCTGCTGAAAAAGGCGGAAGTTTTGAGTAGTCGGCATTTTCTTTTGTCGGGCGAAAGGCTACAAGCCGCTTTGTGCAACGGCGTTCGGGGTTTTACGGGCGTCGATTTTGGGGTTTCCGGGACTCGTGATCGTGCGCGGCTTGCCGGTTTTGCTTTTGTGGCCCTGAACGGCGATATGCGGCGTGATCTTACGCCCTTTCAGGGCGGTCACGAAATCCCAGCGGTCGAACAGCTTGTCGCCGCCGAGCGTGATCCGCCGCGCCGCTTTGCGCGCATCGAACGGGCGGCGCCGGTCGAGCATGGCGAGCGCGGCTTCGCATTCGGCCATGCCCGTGGCGCGCGTCAGTTCGGCCTCGACGACAAGCCCATTGCGGTTCTCCATCAGCGCATGCCGGCCCCGGGGCGTCGTCATCCCTGTCCTTGCGGCGAAAGCTCTTCATCGACGCAAACGCCTCGATCATCGTCTCATCCACGGTGAAATGATCCTTGCTGAGAAGCCGCTTCACCCGCGGATGCGCAACCACCGCGGCGAAGAACCTGGCGGCGACATCGGCCTCCAACAGCCGGTCCCGGTTCTTGGCGAACATGCTCGCGTCCCACACAGCCTCGTCCGGAGAAAGCCCGATAAACCAGCGGTAAAGCGTGTTAACGCCATCTGCTCTATCAACAAACGCTCCGAGCGGAGCGAATAGAACGACTGCAAAACCGCAACAGCCGCTCCGGCGGGATCGACGGACGTCCGACAGGCGCGTAAAGCGCGGCAAACTCCCCAGACATCGAGCTAAGGCAATCGTTCACAACCTCGCGGATCAGCCGCAACGGGTGCTTTGCGTGAATCCGCTCCTCAATCGAAACATAGCTGAAAAGCTGACCGTCCGACCGATCTTCACCGCGCATAAAATCGTCCTCCCTGTCATATCAGGAAATCACAATTCGAACACTTCGGTGAGCCTTTTTCAAAAGACTGCTAGTGGCTTTCTTTGAAAATGGCCGCGTTTATTTCTTGCATGCTATGTGAATGGTTCTTTTTTTTGGCAATTGCAACTTTCTCAAGTTTGGGCAGCGCCAACAATGGCGAGAGATCGCCGTCCGCCACTTTCATCCCAATCAAGTATAACTCACGCAGATGTTTGCATGCCGACAACGGATGGACTGAAGCAACTTCGATCCCATTTTCCAAGTGCAAACGTTCAAGCATTTCCATGCCATCAAAGGGAGCCAAGTCGTTGACCTGCTTACATGCAAAAAACATAGCGTTTCTCAGGCCATTCAACCTTCTAATGGCTGATATGTCCGATAGTTTTGGGCACCCAACGAACGATACATCGCTCAGATCGGGCGTCAATTCGATGCCGTCAAGCTTCTCTAATTTTCTTGATTGAATCCTGAGACGGTTCAAATTTCTGAGT
>JBFXBB010000063.1:0-11202 GCA_050183685.1 Amphiplicatus sp. | reverse complement strand
GGCCGGTCCGGCCTTCGCGTCAGCCCCTTATGCCTCGGCACGATGACTTTCGGCACGGCCTGGGGCTTCGGCGCCGAGGAGGCGAGCGCTGCGCGCATTCTCGATCATTATCTCGATCAGGGCGGTAATTTCGTCGACACGGCCAACATTTATAACAAGGGCGAGTCCGAGCAGATCATCGGCAATTATTTCAGCAAGGTTTCTTCAAAGCGCGACAGAATCGTGCTTGCTACAAAATTCGGCGGGAACACTGCGGCGGGCGATCCCAATAGCGGCGGCGGCAGCCGCAAGGCGATTATCGCTGCCTGCGACGCCTCGCTCCGGCGCCTTCAGACCGATTATATCGATCTTTACTGGCAGCATTGGGAAGATCCGTTCGCGCCGATGGATGAGACGCTGCGCACGCTGGACGATCTCGTGCGCGCGGGCAAAATCCGTTATGTGGGCTTTTCGGATACGTCGGCCTGGAAAATCGCCGTCGCCCACACCACCGCGCTGTTTCGCGGCTGGGAGCCGCTGACCGCCATCCAGGTCGAATATTCCCTGCTGGAACGCACAAGCGACGGCGAGCTGTTCCCGATGGCGCGGGAATTGGGCTTCGGCGTCACAAGCTGGGCGCCGCTCGCATCGGGCGTTCTAACCGGCAAACATACGCGCGAGAGCCTCTCGAACGCCTCCGGCGGCCGCGCAGGATCGTATGCGCGCTACGCCAATGATCACACCTATAATGTGCTCGATGCTCTCCAGCCAATTGCGAAGAAACATGGCTCCACAGTAGGCCGTGTCGCGATCGCCTGGGTTTGTCAGCACCCCGACATCACCGCGCCGATGCTCGGGGCCCGTTCGATCGAGCAGCTCAAGGATAATCTCGCCGCCCTTGAGTTAAAGCTTGACGCGGAGGACGTCGCCTCGCTCAACGCGGTGAGCGCGCCCCGCCTCAATTTCCCAGCGGGGCTTCTCAAAGGCGCCATGTCGCAGACCTATGCGAATATGAATGTCAACGGGCGGCTATACGGGGCGGCGCCCATGTCGGACAAGAAATAGCCCCTCTCCCTCAGTCCAACCCTATAAAGGATATGCTCATGGGAAGTTATCGTTTCGTCGTTCTCGCCAACCCGACCGAAGGCATGGAGGACGAATTCAACAAATGGTACAATGAAACGCATTTGAAGGAAGTGTTGCAGGTCCCGGGATTTGTCGCCGCGCAGCGCTTCAAGATTCACCGTCCCTCGCTGCTGCCACACCAGAAGCCGGCTCATGACTATCTCGCGATCTACGAGATCGAGACCGACGACATCGAAGCCACCCTCGCCGACCTGCGGTCTCGTCCGAACACGCCGGCGATGTCGATCAGCAAAGCGTTCGATCTCACCACTGTGTCGCCGTTGATCTACGAAAGTTTGACGCCGCGGAAAGTTTCCGATTAGGGCGGTTTAATTGATCCGCCATCAAGTTAAACCGCCATAGCTTATTGTTGTCGCGCGTTTTCTGAGCCCGCGCACATAGCGATCAAGCTCGGCGGCGTCCGGCCAGTCGCCCTCGATCGCCAGAATGCGGAAGCCGTGTCTCTCGACGAAGCGTTGCGTGATGGAGGCGCGGGCGCGGTAGAATTCGGACGCGCCATGCGTCGCCTCGCCAAGTAGAACGACACGCGCATCTGCGAAACGATCGAAGAAAGAAGCGCGCGACGATGGGCGTGACGATCATCGAGGTGCGATTGCCGGGAACGCCGCCGATGAAATGTTGTCGACGACAAGGGGCTCGTCCCAAGCGAGTTGCGCGCCCGTTTTCGCCATTGCGCGCGTTGTCGCGAGCAACTCATTCGTCGCCGTGAAGCTCGCTGACGCGATGAGAAAGGCGGCGATCTCCATTGGCGAATAGCGATGCGCCGCGATATCGGCGATGACCCTCTCGATCTCGTCGGCCGTCATGATCTCGCCGCCGATCTTGCGCCTGACGGCCTCGAGACTCCTCGGCGGGCTCGCCTGCGCGATGCGGACTTCCGCGCCTTCCTCCATCTTCAGGCGGCGAAAGGCCTGCTCGCCAAGTCCGAGCTGATCTGGCCCGGCGATCGCCGGGTCGTCCACAATATGAAGCGTCGCAAGAAGCCTGCGCGTCCCGCCCAGAATCTCGATCTTCTTGAGCGTGCGAAACTCCTCTGCGCGGTAGATCGCGCATTGGCGCGACAGAAAGACGGTGTTTTCAGGCTCAGTGTCGACGGCCACCCGCTTGATTTTCAGCGCGCCGCTTTGTCCGGGCCCCGCGGTCACGCGCCCTTAGCGTCCTTCGAGCGCCAATTTAGGAGTCAAAGGATCGAATCGGTCCTTCAGCGCGCACATGTCGGCAGCCATCCTTTCTCGACGACGATTGAACGGCTTAACGTGCTCTTGCGCTTCCAGGCAAGCGCGGTCACGGCGCCGTTTTCGACATGGATTGTATTCGCTTCCGAAGCGGGCGCCTATCGCGCGCTTTGGCCCCCCCCTGTGCAGGTTATGGCATTGACCGCCTATCGAAGCGACCGCCACGGACCCTTGACTTGATCGGGCGCAGAGCGGAAAGGCCGCCGCAGCGAGGCGAAACAGGGAAGACAGGCCTATGGCGCGCATTCTGACGGTCACCGTAAATCCCGCGATCGACATCGCCGCCTCGGTCGATCGCCTCGAAGCGGACTTGAAACTGCGCTGCGCCGATCCCCATACGGATCCCGGCGGCGGCGGCGTCAATGTGGCGCGCGCGCTCAGAAATCTCGGCGCCGAGAGCGACGCCTTCGTCGCGGCCGGCGGACCGACAGGCGAGCTCCTCCTCCAACTGCTAGCTAAGGAAGGCGTTAACGCCATTCAATTTCCGGTTGACGGAGTCACGCGTCAAAACTTCGCCATCAATGAAACCGGGACCGGCAGGCAATATCGGTTCATTCTGCCGGGGCCAGACTGGAGAGAAAGCGCTTGGCGCCGAGCGCTCGCCGCAATCATCCGCCTATCGACCGATAAGGCCTATGTCGTGCTGAGCGGCAGCCTCGGCCCCGGCATGCCGGCCGACTTCTATCTGAAGGCCGCGACCAGCTTTGCCGGGACATCCGCTCGCGTCATTCTCGATACTTCCGGTCCCGCGCTCGGCGCCGCTCTTGAACAGGATCAGGCCGCCTTTTTTTGTATCCGAATGAACCGAAAAGAAGCGGGCGCCTTCGCCGCTTGCGCCCTCCAGTCGCCGGAGCAGGCGCAAGCCTGCGCTCAAATGCTTGTGAAGCGAAATATTGCAAAGATTGTGATCGTAACAATGGGAGAAAAAGGAGCGGCGCTCGCCTCCGCGGACAAGACGTTTTTCATACCGGCGCCGCGCGTCAAGACGGCGAGCGCCGTGGGCGCCGGCGATTGCTTTGTCGCCGCTTTTACCCTTGGCCTCTGGCAAAACTGGCCGCTGAAGCGGGCCTGCGCCTATGGAGTCGCCGCCGCATCGGCGGCGATGACGACGCCGGCGACCCAACTCTGCCGCCCAACGGACACGGCGCAATATCTGACCGAAATCCTAAATCATGATGCATCATGATTTAGATTCTTGTTTAGAGCAGCATTCTAGCGAAAGACCGCTTACATTTTCTCCACGCTGCTATAATCGACGTAAGCGGCGGCGGCGGTCAAATCGGCGTCATCCGCCGTCACGTGGTCAGAAGTGTTTGTTGAACGTGACCCGCGCCGTGTTAATTCTCAAAGCGATATCGGAATACCGAAGGCCTGGGATCCAATCATAGTGCTTGGCGCCCCAATAGTCGCGTATATATTCAACTTGGACCGACCAGCCGCCGTGCAGCATTTTCTCCACGCCATATCCATAACTATAGCCCGTGCGCCAGTTTTTCTGACTGTAAACGATGGTCTCTGTCGGCGATATGAGACCGGTATGGGACGCGTTGACATTGGCGAGGGCAAGCCCGCCAATCGCATAGGGAAGAAAACCCCAGATCTCATACCCAAAACGACCAAGGACATGTCCCGTCCAATTCACTTCCACCGTGTCTCTGATCGGCGTGCCAGCCAATTCACTGAAGTCGATATCCTTGCCGCCAGCATATTCGATATCGGCCTGAGCCCCGATCACAAATCTTCCGAACTGCATATTGTAACCGCCGACCATGCCGAAATGCGGTTGAGTAGCCGCCGCGCTGCTTCCGAGATTGAGGGCCGCACCTGATGGCGTCGGCGTCGGAGAAGGCGTAGGCGTTGGAGTCGGAGAAGGCGTGGGTGCTGGAGTCGGAGAAGGCGTGGGGGTCGGAGCGGGCGTAGGCGCGGGGGTCGGTTCGGGTGGATAATAGATCCCAGTGTAACTGCCGTCCGGCTTGACCCGATTCGCTCCTGCGGTAATGCCGATATAAGGACCACTCCAATTCGTTGATGATCTCGAATAGTCGCCGCTCGAAGCCGCTGACTGCTGGGCCAGCGCGGGCGGAGCCGCGAGCACGATCAGGGCGCCGGCGCCAATTCCGAGTTTGAACATCTCACGATTCCCTATTTTTGGACGTCACAAAATAACCGCATGCCGCGCCGCAATTCAGCAGGCGGAACTCGCAACCGCGCATTCGCAGACGCACTTCACCATAGAAGCAAAAGCAGCATTCTTTTGCTTCAGACACGCCAGTTTTGAACAGTTAATCCTGATCGCCGACAAAAAGGTTCAACGGCGTCGATCTTATTTTCTCGCTGGGGCTTATTTCGCGCAGATCGTTGCTTCGTTGTGTTTTTGTGGAGCCATGATGGCCGCCACGTGCTAGATTAACGCGTCGGACGCGCTCGAACTATTGAACTATTTCGCGTCAGCCGGAACTAACCGGGGGCGGCTATGCGCCGGAAGGCAGGCTTGACAGATGATCCGTGTACGGTTGTGCGTCAAAAATCAGTCGACGAAGCGCGCTTGGTTGAAAGAGTCGCCGTCAAGGACCTGAACGCCTTTGAGGAGCTTTACAGGATTTATCATCCGCGGTTGATTCGGTTCCTGATGAATATAATGCGTCGCCCGAGTCTCGTGGAAGAAGCGCTAAATGACACCATGTTGGTTATTTGGAATAAAGCCGACAGTTACAATGGCGACAGCAAGGTGTCGACCTGGATTTTCGGGATCGCCTACCGAAAGGCGTTAAAGGCGGCGCAGTCGAATGACGAACCCGTTGAAGATAGAGGCCGCGATCTGAGGGAGAGCGCGGCGCCGGGACCTGAACAGGAACTAGTAAAGCGACAGATGAGGGAGGCTCTGCTGAATGCGATGAATGCGTTGTCGGCGGACCATCGCGCCGTTGTGGATCTCGCCTATTTTCATGATTTCGGATATCGTGAAATTGCCGAAATTATGGATTGTCCGGTGAATACCGTGAAAACGCGCATGTATCACGCCCGACAAGACCTCAAGAAGATTCTGGCTGGCCGAGTAGCGGACTGGTTGTGAGGCGCTTATGACGGAACGGGTAATTCGATTGCATGACGATCATCACCGGGAAGTTCAGATGCTCTTGCCCTGGTTTGAACGCGGCAAATTAGATGCTCTGGAGCATGCGCAAGTCGAAGCGCATCTCTTAATTTGTTCTGAATGCCAGGCGGAGTTGGCGTTCGAGCGACAATTGGCTGAAGAAATCAGGCGCTTGCCGTTGGAGTCTTGCCGTGGCCTAGCTCGCGCGCCGGGCGTCCATCACGGGCTGTGGTTCATGGCAAAAAATTGGCTTGGAATGGCGGGCCATCTCGCCGCCCGCAGTTGGCGCGCGAATGCGTTGTGGCTGCGGTGGGCGGTCGCCGTGCAGACCATTCTTCTCCTCTTTCTCGGCGCGATCGCATTGTCGCCGATGAAATCGAGCGAATATCATGCCTTGAGCGCATCCCCGACGGCTGCGACAGGGAATGTGGTGGTTATTTTTAGCCCGGATACACGCGAAAAAGATTTGCGCGAGACGCTCAGGGGTATTGGCGCGCGCCTTGTGGACGGACCGACCGCTGCAGACGCATATGTAATCTCTGTCCCGGCGTCTGAGCGCTTGGCGATCCTCGCGAAGTTGCGGGAGAGAGAAAACATCGTTCTGGCGGAGGCGATTGACTCCGGTGCGCCTCGATGACCCGACTCATCATTAAGAGCATCATTGTCGGCGTTGCATTTTGGGCAAGCGTCTTAGCCTTTCCGGGCGCCGCTCCGAGCTTAGCCGGCGACGCGCCGACCGACCGCAATTCCTCGCCGCGAATTCTGGTGCTCCTGCGTATGACGCCTCCGCATTTCCGGCCTAATTCTGCGTATAGCGACAGTTATGGAGACGGCGCCGATTTGAATGCGCGGCGCCGGATGGCGGCGCGGCTTGCACGGAAATATGGACTCACCGTGGACATAAATTGGCCGATGTCGCTGCTCGGCGTCGATTGCTTTGTCATGGAGACGCCGGCGGACCGGTCGCCGGAAATGGTCGCCTTGCAACTTTCCCGCGATCCAAATGTGGAATGGTCCGAACCGATGGCCATTTTTCAGGCCAAGCGCGACTTTACTCCGCATAACGATCCGCTGTTCGCCGCTCAACCTGCCGCCCGAGAGTGGCGCTTGGAGGAACTCCACAAGATAGCCACAGGCCGCAACATCCGCGTCGCGATAATTGACAGCAAAATCGACGAGAGTCACCCTGATTTGGTCGGTCAAATTTATACGAGCCAAGATTTTTCTCCCGGTCGGCCTGCGGCGCCGGAAGACCACGGCACCGGCGTAGCCGGCGTGATTGCGGCGCTCGCCAATAACAGAGAGGGCATCGTCGGCGTGGCGCCTAACGCCCGCTTGATGGCTTTACGTGCTTGCTGGCAGAAAGATGCGCCGCCGGCGGCGCCCGCGCCGACGACGATTTGCGACACGCTAAGCCTGGCGAAAGCCCTCGACTACGCGATCACGCATGGCGCTCAAATCATCAATTTGAGCTTAAGCGGTCCGCCGAGCCGCTTGTTGGCGAAACTGATCGATACCGCGTTGGCCAGAGACGTGACTGTCGTCGCCGCCTACGACAACGATCTTGCAGACGGCGGTTTCCCAGCCTCGCATGTCGGCGTTGTCGCTGTTTCGGACGGTTCATTGGCGGTCTCAAAAGCGGGCGTTTACGAAGCGCCCGGACGAGACATTCCCACGACCGAGCCGGGAAAACGGTGGTTTCTTGTAAATGGCGGCTCATTTGCTGCGGCCCATGTGAGCGGTTTATTTGCGCTCGTGCGGGAGCATTGCTCGCCGGCTCGGACGTCATCGGCGTTAATTAGCGCGGAGCCAGGTTATGGCCCAGTAAATGCGCAGGCAACGCTGTTGCGCGCAGCCGGACCCTGTGACTGCGCCTGTTCCCGGCATACCGAATATGCGGCTGATATTGGCGAGTGATGCTCTCAACGGACGTCCTACCGCGCTCAAGTTTGGCTTAGCCTTACTTGCGCTCTGCTTTCCCGGTCGAGCGGTCGCCCAAATCGGCGCCAGCTTGTCCCTGGAATCGGACTATCGCTTCCGCGGATTCTCCATCAGCAATGAGAGGCCGGCGCTTTCTCTTGGCGTATCTTATGACCACAATAGCGGGGCTTACATTGGTGGAACAGCGACCGCAGCTCATCCCGGAAACGATGGCGTTGAGTTGCTGGAACATGTTGAATATCTGGGCTATGCGACCCGCACAAAATTTGGGCCGACGCTGGATTTCGGCGTGACGAACTCAAACATCAGATCTTCTTTCAGCGAACGTCTTTCCCTGCACTACAACGAGTTTTACACAGGTCTGTCTACTGATCGTTTTAGCGCTTACATACGTTATTCGCCCAATTATTTTCAAAAAGGGGTGGATACTCTTTATATCGATATCAACGGGTCGCAGCGTCCGGCCGATCATTGGCGCCTTTTCGGCCATGCTGGCGTATTCCTGCGCATGAGCGACAGCGCGCGGCCGGGCGCGCGACCCGACCGGTACGACATTCGGCTCGGTGTCGCCCGCGAATTTGAAGGTTTCGAGTTGCGTCTTTTGTTGACGACGAGGTTTCCCCAACCGGAACACGACCCGGTTGCGGTTGTGCTTGGAGCGACATTCTATTTTTAAATGTCCATCGCGCGACTTCGGCGCGCGATGGATTTTAGCAGGTCGCCAGAAGAGCGCCTTCAAATGGTCCTCCGCACAAGTCTCGGGCTTGTGTGGCGGCGCCGCGCAAGAGCGTCAGGCTGAGCCGTGGCGAGAGGGGGCGGCCACAAACGTCATCACCGCGCGACCCAACCGCCATCGACGACGAGCGGGTGGCCTGTTGTGAAAGACGCGCCCGGCGAGCACAGCCACAGGACCGCGCTGGCGATTTCCTCAGGCGTTCCGATGCGGCCGATCGGTTCGCTCGCGAGAAGCGATGCGCGCGCCTGTTTATCGCCCTTCACAAAGCGCTCCACCATCGGCGTCTCAATCACGCCGGGGCACACCGCGTTCACGCGAATATTGCGTTGCGCGTATTCCAGGGCCGCGACGCGGGTTAATCCGATAACGCCATGTTTGCTCGCCGTATAAGCGGGGATATTGGCGAAGCCGACAAGCCCGGCGATGGACGAACAATTGACGATGGCGCCGCCGCCATGCGCCAGCATATGTTCGATTTCCGCTCTCATGCACAGCCATACGCCACGCAGATTGACGCTGATGACCCGATCCCAGTTTTGAACCGTACAGAGATGCGTCTCGCCCTGTTCGCCTTCGATTCCGGCATTGTTGAACGCCGCGTCAAGACGACCGAAAGCTTCGATAGCCCGAGAAACGAGATGGTTGACGTCGTCCTCGATTGAAACGTCACAGGCGACGAACGCCGCTTCGCCTCCCCCGCGCTCAATTTCGGATATGGCGGCTTCGCCCGCTTCCGAATGATGAGCAAGATCGGCCAGGACGACGCGAGCGCCTTCAGCCGCGAAGGCGATCGCCGTGGCGCGCCCTATCCCTGAGGCGGCGCCGGTCACCAGCGCAACCTTGCCTTTCAATGCTCCGTACACAGTCATGCCTCCATGTCGATGCCGGCGAGGCCGGCGGCGAATATCGAACGGCCTCTTAAATCTCATCTACGCCGCCGGCCCCGCTAAACCCGGCGCCGTGATTGCGGCCCGCCGCTACGGCGTCAATAATTTTCATTTTTCATATTCATTGACCTGTTTTTCTCCGCATTGATCCTGATCAAGCGTCGGGTTCCTTGCGCTCACAGTCTCGGATCGCATTTCCCAAACGTCAAAATCCGTCATAGAATGCAGAAATCTTAGGCGTTTCCAGAAGAGACAGATCCTGAAGCGGTGGGAACAATAAAGGAGGAGACGTTGTTCCGAACATTCATTTCCGATTGCACGCTGGAGGCCGACTCGGCCCCAATAAAAGGGGCCTTCCGGCGGATAGGGCGAGCGGCTCGCCTTATCGTCCTGGTTGGCGCGGCGGCGGCCCTGTCGCTTGGATGCTCCGCCAAAGACCAATCAGCAGACGCGGCGGCCGAGACCCAAACGATTCAAAAAGGCGATTCGGCTTTAGGGCTAGCTTATGCGAAAGCGCGCTGCGCTTCCTGCCACGCCGTCGAGCCGGAACAAGCCATCTCGCCCAATCCCGCAGCGCCCACATTCTCGTCGCTTGCGAACCGGCCCGACATGACTCGCATGGCGCTAAGCGCGCTGCTCGGGATGCCGCACCGGAACATGCCGAATCTATATGTGGAGCCTGAGAGCATAGACGATCTTGCGGCGTATCTTTCAACGCTCAGAAACGATCACGAACCAGTCTAGATGCTCAGTCCCGACGCTGCTGAAACGGGGAGCCCCCTATGCAGCAGCGCCGTGCAAATGATTGCAAAGCGCCGCCTTTCGCATACCCGCGTAATGTCAGCGTGCGATCTCGATGATCTCCACCGTATAACCGTCCGGATCGGCCGCTAATGCAGTGACAACTCCGCCGGTCGAACCTGCGGCAGGTTCACGGACAACCTTGAAGCCAGCGTCCTTGATTCGGCGGGCCAAACCGGCCGCATCAGGCGTTCGCAGGCCTATGGCGGCAAAGCCGCCGATCTCATAGGGGCCCTCGCGCATCTTGCGCCACGTCAGTATCAGCGATTGCCCCTGCCCTTCGGCGTCGGAGCCGAGGATGACCTCGATGAAGGCCGGCCCCCCGTCCAAAACCGGTCGCTTTTCGTCGGGCCGCAGCACGACGCCCGCCAGATTCGGCAAATCCGCGAAGGTATGGCGGCGGATCTCCTTCAGCCCCATCGTTGTAGCGTAAAACTCCAGCGAACGCTCAAGGTCGGTGACATTCAGCTTGGTCCCTCGGATCTGCGAGGGATCGGAATAGCCCTCCTTCGGCCCGATAATTTCGATCGAATAGCCATCCGGATCTTTTATGAAGCCCAGCTTGGAGCCGGTCACGGTGCTGACATAGGGCTCCCTGTCCACCGTGTAGCCCCCCGCCTTGGCGCGGGCGATTGCCGCGTCCGCGTCTCCCCTGATGGTCAGGCGGAAGAAGGCGTCGCCCGCCGGCGCCGGCGCTTGGCCTCCCTTTAGCCAGGTCAGCGCCAGCGCCGCATCGGCGGCGCTCGGATCAGCGGAACGCAGAAGAACAGTCGAGCGTTCCGGCTTTTCCATGCGACGATCGAACCGCAAACCAAGGACTTCCGTATAGAACTCCAGCGAGCGATCAAGATCGGCGACGGCGAGGGCCGTCAAATACATGCCGGCATCGGTCGACGACCGGGGCTCGGGCGCCTTCGCGGCGGGCGCGCCCTGCGCATTGGCCGCCGGCGCCCACAACAGGCCGGCTGAAATAAGGATTGTAGATAGACGGATCATTTGGCGTCTCTCTCCTTCATCGCAAGCTCTTGCAGCCAGGCCGTCGGCGGGCGCAGCTCTTCGTCGGTGAGCGAGGACGGGGCCGCATCGGCATCGGATCCGACAAGGAGTCCGTCAATCGCACGAACGGCGTTCCGGCCTTTGAGATAATAAATGGGGGGCTCGCCTCTGGGCGCGACGGACTTGTAAGATTTCACTGAGGAGACGAGCGCCTTGCCGTCCGGCTCCGTCACATAGGCCGACACGGCCTCAACCCGTTGCGCATAGGAGATGTGCGTCTTTTCTCCGCCTGGTCCCGACGGACTGTAATCGGCGTTGCGTCGCAACGCATGCCACACCGCCGGCATCTGGACGCCGATAAAGGTTTCAAAGATCGCTCCGCCTTGC
>JBFXBB010000062.1:0-11363 GCA_050183685.1 Amphiplicatus sp. | reverse complement strand
GCGAGGCTCCTCAGGATGAGGCCCTGCTTGTTGCAACAAGGGAAAGCCTCATCCTGAGGAGGCGCGAAGCGCCGTCACGAAGGATGGGCCGCGCGCCGGTGCTTTCCGAAGCGACGAACCCGCCCTCAGATCGGCATGCGCATGATGTCCTGATAGGCCTCGATGACGCGGTTCCGGACCGAAATCGCCGTTTCGAGCGCGACCTCGGCGGCGCTGATCGCGGTCACGACGTCGACGAGACCCGCCTTGCCCGAGGCGGCCTCGCGCGCGGCCGCCTCGCCCGCCTGAAGCGCGCCTGTCGTTTCGGAAAGCGCCGCGCCGAGCATCGCCTGGAAATCGGGCTTGGCGACGTCGCCTGCAAGATCGGCGCGGTCGGCGCCCGCCGCGACCCGCGCGGCTTCGGCGTAGAGCTGCGCGGCGCGGAGCTGATCAATCGACATCGCTCTACCTCTTTTTCCGCGGCTTGAAGATCTGCGGAATGACCGCCAGCAGCGCGACCGGAATCTGCGTGATGAGAAGCGTCGGAACGCCGGGCGCCTCGGCGATATTGGTCAGCCAGTAAAGTCCCGCGAGCCAGAGAACGAAGGCGGCCGCGTAGACGCCGAGCGCGCCGCGCCGCGAAAGCGCCGGCGCCGCGCGCGGCAGATCGATCGAGGCCGCGTCGATTGGCGCCGCTGCTTTCGCCGCCGCCCGCGCGTCGGCCTTTTCGCGCGCGGCGCGCATCAGCGCCTTGAACTCGCCGTCCGCCAGGCGCGCATCCCCGCCGCCGAAAGAAGCTTTCGACATCGCCTACTCCAAGATCCTCAATGTCGCGCCGGCCATCGCGCGAACGGAGTCGATCGCGCCGAGATTGGCCTCATAGCTGCGCTGGGCTTCGCGCAAATCCATCATCTCGACGAGCGCATTGACGTTGGGCAATTTAACATAGCCCTCCTTGTCGGCCGCCGGATGGCTCGGATCGTATTTCAACGAAAAATCCGACGGGTCGAGCGCGACGCGCGACATGTCGACGAGCCTCGCGCCGATCTCTCGGTCGAGATAAGCGGAAAACACCGGAACTTGCCGGCGGTAGGGATCGGCCTCGGCCGTTTCGGCGGTTGAGCCCGCATTCGCCAAATTCTCCGCGACGATGCGAATGCGGCCGGACTGGGCGCGCATTCCGGCGGCGGAAATCTGCAAGGCGGCGTTGAGATCGTCCATCCTTCGTTCCTATCGCGTCCCGCGCGCGGCGAGCCTGATGAGATCGACGCCCTTGCGATAGACGGTCGAGGCGAGCTGATAGTCCATGCGCGTCTCGGAAAGTTTCATCGCCTGCGTTTCGATCGAAACCTTGTTCCCATTGAGTCCGGAATCGGGGTCTGGCGCGGCCTCGATCCGCAAGCCCGCCGAGGGCGCGGCGGGCGCGGTCAGATGCCGCGGATTCGACGTCTTCAAAGGCGCGGCGAGAAGCCGGGCGAAAGTCGGCTTTTTGAGGTCGCGCGCGACATAATCGGGCGTGTCGGCGTTCGCGATATTTTGGGCGATGATTCCCGTCCGCGCGGCGAGGAATTTCATCCGCTCGGCCAAGGCGCTAAGAAGAGGCGCTTTTAGAAGATCCATTGAGCAAAGCCTTCGATCGGCCCCTTGAGTGTCGGTCGGTTTGGTTAAACCGGCGTTGACGTCCGCGCGGCGGCGCGCTTCAATTGCCGGCTTTCGAAGGTTAACAAGTCCTTATACGGAGCGCCCGCCTTGTCGAAGAAGCTCGGCCTCGTTCTCGGCTCCGGCGCGGCGCGGGGCTGGGCCCATGTCGGCGTCTTGAGGGGACTTGAGGAAATAGGGGTCAAGCCCGACATCATCGCCGGCTGCTCGGTCGGCGCCCTTGTCGGCGGCGCCTATCTTCTCGGCGCGCTTGACGAGTTCGAGGCCTGGGCGCGCGAATTAAAGCCCCTGTCGGCGCTGCGCAGCTTCGCCTTCTCGGTCTCGCATGGCGGGCTCGTCAATGCGGCGCCGGCCTTCAAGGCCTTCGCCGAGTTCGACAGGAAGATCGAGGCGCTCGACGTTAAATTCGGCGCCGTCGCCGCCGATCTCGGCACGGGCGAGGAGGTCTGGATCACCGAAGGCTCGGTCGTCGAGGCGGCGCGCGCCTCAAGCGCGATCCCGGTCATCTTCCACGCCGTGCGCCGGCAGGGACGTTGGCTCGTCGACGGCGCGGTCGCCAATCCCGCGCCGGTGAGCCTCGCGCGCAGCCTCGGCGCCGATATCGTCCTCTCGGTCGATCTCAACGCCGTGCCGCGCGTGCTCGACCGGTTCAATCCGCCGCCGCCCTTGGCCGCGGAGGAGACCCCGCCGATCCCCGAAGCCGCGCCCGAGGACGACGGCCGGGGAGCGGGCGAGCTTGCCCCGCAAGGCGTCGGCGCGACGATGACGCGGCTCATCGCCGACACGCGCCGCCTTGTCGAGCAGCAGATGGAGACGGCGAAGGCCCGCGCCCTGTCGCGCCCGCAGCTCTTCGAGACGGCTTACGCCGCGGCGGATATTTTCCAGATGCATCTGGCGCGCGCCCACGCCGAGGTCTTTCCGCCCGACATCCAAATCCATCCCGACATGCGCGACGCTCTGCCGACCGCCTTCGATCGCGCCGACGAGTTCATCGCCGAGGGCAAGCGCGCGCTTTTTGAAAAACGCGCCGAGATCGAGGCGCTGCTCGCCCGGCAGGGCTGAGCGTCGCGAAGGATGGGCTGCGGGGGAGCGCAGATCGCGTATCATTGCGCCCCGTCCTAAATTTCGCGATCGCTGCGACAATTGCTCGCCCCGGTTGCGCCTGAGGTTTTGGCCTTCGGGAGGCACGTCCTATAAGGATGGCAATAGAGGGCGGCTTCGCGCCGCATGGGTCGATGCTGCTTCACTATTATTTGCCGCGCGCCGACTTGCGGGACTTCGTGCGCGCCTATTATTTGTTCGAGACCGAAACCGCGACGATGCAGCCGCTCGCGGCCGAACTCGGCAATATCCGTTGCCTGTTGAGGGGCGGCGGCAAATTTCATTTCGCCGACGGCAGAATTGCGCCCTTCGCGCCGACGCTCCTCATCGGCCCGACAATGGGCGCCTATATGCTCGAAGCCGACGCCGGCACGCGCGCCTTTGGCGTCAGCATCATGCCGCGCGGTTGGCGCCAGCTCCTCGGGGTGAGCGCCGAAGAGCTGACGGACCGCGTCGTCGATTTGACGGCGCTCGCCGGCCGCGCGGCGCGATCGACCGGCGAGGAAATCGCGAACGCCCCGGATCTTCCCTCGATGGCCGCCGCCGCGGACCGCTTCTTTCTTTTCCTGTTGAGGGAACGCGAGAACATGGCGGCGCCCTATCCGACGGCGCTCGAACAATGGCTGCTCAATCCCAACGACCTCGATCTCGACGCGCTGGTCGATATGATGGACGTCTCGCGTCGGCAGACCGACCGCATCGCCAAGCAGTTTTTCGGCGCCTCGCCCAAACTCCTCCAGCGTAAATACCGTTCGCTCCGCGCCGCCGGCCGCATCCTCTTTGGCGGCGCGGCCAATTGGGCGGACGCCGCGGGCCCGGCCTTTTACGACCAATCGCATTTCATCAAGGAGTTCCGCACTTTTATCGGCGCCTCGCCGCGCGATTTCGGCCGCACCCCCGGGGCGCTCGTGACGAAGGTGCAGCGTGGCCGCCATGAGCTGATCATCGGCTCCGCGCGCCCGACGCCGATTTTGTAGCCGCCCCCTTCATGGGACTTGCGCAAACCGGCGCGGCAGGGGGCGCGGCCAATTTTTCCTATAGCCCGCCCCTCGGGGCCGCCTAGAATTCCTGCTGCGCGGCTCGCTTAGGCGAGCCGCCGCCCTGGGGGAGAGGCGCTCGCCAGCGTCGGATGAGAAATCCGGTTGGCGAGCGCCGGCCCGCCTCTCCCATCGGGAGAGGTCGCCCGGCGCAGCCGGGCGGGTGAGGGCCCGCCGCTTGCGCCGCGCCTCTAGATCATACGGCGATCGATCCGAGTAAGAGCCCCGCGGCCCATCCTTCGCAACGCGCCTTCGGCGCGCCTCAGTCCTTCGTGACGCGCCTTCGGCGCTCCTCAGGATGAGGCGGCGCACTATTGCAACAAGCACGGGCCTCATCCTGAGGAGGCGCGAAGCGCCGTCACGAAGGATGGGCCGCGCGCGCGCCGATCGAGATGAAGCGCTCGCCGCGCTAGAACAGGAAAAATTTCTTGCGCTTCACGGGCAGGGCGGGCGCGGTCTCGCTGTAAAGCCGGTCGGAGCGGGCAAGGCGCGCCTCCGTCGCCTTGAGTCCCCGAACGAGATCGCGCGCGGCGTCCGTTTCGGGAGCGAAACTTGTCTCCGGCGGGGTCGTGTCGAGGCGGGAGACGCCGCGTTTGGGCTTCTTGGCCGACGCGGCGAGGCGCGCTTTCAGCGCCTCGAACGCGGCCGCGGCCGGCGCGAAATCCGCCGGCGCCGGCGCGCTTGCGTCATGCGCGCGCTGCGGCGCGACGATATTGTCGACGCCGCGCCCGGTCAGGCGGCGCGCGGTGACGCCTTCGAACCCGCTCCAGATCTGCTTCAACCGTTCGACCATAAGCGCCTCTTGAAAGTTCGGCCTAAAAATCCGGCCTAAAAATCCGGTTTGTCGCGTTTCATTTCGAGCCCGCCATTCCTGGTGATGACGGCGACGTCGATCGGCCCGCCGACGGTCTCGATCGAATGCATGACCTTTTGCTGGAAGGAATTGAGCTTGATCAGCGAGGCCGCCGTTTCGCCGAGCTCGCGCTTCGGCAGCGAGGCGATCGCGCGATAGATCGGCCCCGTATGCATCGCATATTGATAGGCGTCGATCGACTTGAAGAATTCGCGCAAGGCGTAGCCGAGATTGTTCTCGCTATAGTCGCGGAAAAGCTGCTGGCGCTGGGTTTCGGTGAGGCCCGGCGCGCGGCCGATGACGTCGGTGACGAGATGCAGGGAGAGTTTGAGGCTCTCCCCATACATGAAGCGCCTTAGATAGTCGTCCATGCCGGTCAGGAAGGTCTTGATCATGCGGTCCTGGGCAAAGGGCTGCACGACGGGGCCGCCATCGGCGGTCATGTCCGCGCGGCGATCCTGCTTGCGCTTCAAGATGCCGAGAACGACGCTGGAGACGAGATAAGAAAGCATCGCCGGGAATTTGTCGCGCGCGCCGAAGCCGGCGAAGACGACGCCGGTATAGTGCTCGAAAAACGCGTCCTTGGTGACGGCGAAGACCGCGATTTCGCGCAGGCGCTCGCGCGTCGCGTCCGAAATCGCAAGCCCCGGATAATCGCTTCTCAAGGTCGCAACGAGGCTCTCGATGAGCTGCTCGATCTCTGCGCGATAGCGCCGCCGGATCTGCTCGCCCATGCCTTGCGGGAAACAGGCGAGATCGTGCCGCGGACTGTCGTCCGGATAGCGCTGATAGTCGGCGTAAAGCTCGCCGACGACGAATTCGAAGATCGCGGAGATATGGTCTTTCAGCCGCGCCTGGCCGCTTTCCTCAAATTTCGAGAGTTGATAGTCGAAATCCTCCGCGATCACCGTGAAGATGACGGCGACATGCTTGAAGAATTCCGTGTCCTGATGATCGGGCGCGAAGAGGTCGGGATTGCCCGACAGGAACGCCATGAAATCTTCCGAATAGGCCTCAAGCGAATCGAGCGCGCGCCCGCGCGAAGCCTCGCGATAGAGCGAGATCACCGTCTCCCAGGGCGTCGACATGATCTCGGCGTTGTTATAGATCATCACCGCGACCGGCTGGCCGTCGACAAGCGGGAAGAGCTTGTCGACCGACTGATAGGTTTTGAGATATTGATGGCCGGAAATGGTGACGGCGCTGTCGGCGGCCATCGCGACCGCCTGCCGGTTCATCAACACGACTTCCGAGGTCATCTCGCCCCTCTCCCCGACGCCCGCCGTCCCCTGGGCCCCCGCGACGGCCGATGTTAACGACAAAAGCCGCCCTTGGAAACGCCGCCTTCCGGGCGCGGCGAAGGGCCGGCCTTGGCCGATCGCGAAAGAGTGACGGCGCGCCCCCCGGCCTTCCCTCTAGCAAAAGCCGGGCGACGCGCCCTATCTCCATCAGGCCGACAAAGGGAGGCCGGCGGAGGCCTCCGGTTAACGGCAAGGAGCGACAGCCATGACCGATCTCGGACCTGCTGGGCTTATCCTCGTCGCCTTTATTCTCGCGCTTTCCGGCCTCGTCGGCGTCGATGCCGCCGCGCGCCTCGCGGGCCGCGTCAAAGGCGCGCCGCGTAAACCATAACGCATGGAATTTTAAGAGTTTTTTCTAGAATTTACCGAAAAATCGCGGGATCGAGCGGAGGTCGCCTATGGTCACGCCCATCGCCATTGTCCTTGCTGGATTTATCGCGGTCACCGTCGTCCTTGTCGGAACCTATCTCCTGCAATGCGGCGTCGGACGGCTTGCGCGGGCGGCGCGAACGGCCCGATCAGACGCGGGTGACCGCGCGCGCTAAGCCCTGCCAGCTCTACGCCGTTCTCGCCGGCTTCTTCGGCCTTCTTCTCGTCGCGCTGACGCCGCCTTTCGGGGTCGGCGACGAGACCGCGCATTTCGAACGCGCCTATGAGGTCGCGACCGGACAATGGCTCGGCGCGCCCGGGCTCCGTTCCGGACTCGAAACATTCAAGGCGGACGCCTTCGGCGCGGTCAATATCGACTCCCTCGTCATCGGCCTCGCCTTTTTGTTTTACGCGCTCGCCGCTCGCGCGGCCTTCAGGATGACGGCGGAAAGGGCGGATATGCTGACGCCGCAAAGCCGAAAGCTTCGCGCATTTCTCCGATCCGGGCGAGTTTTTCATGGAAACGCGACCAGTCGTCCGTCTCGGCGATCGGCGCCCAGATCGCCTCGACCTCGTCGATCAGCATCGTAGAGGGCGCGCCCCTGAAATAGGCGTGTTCGAGCCGTTCGGGCCTGTCCGCCGCCGCCGCGAGAAGCGCGGCGCGGACCGGGGCGAACGGCTCGCCTGCATAAAGATCCGCCATCGGACTTTTCTTCGCGCGCGCCGCGTCGGCGCAGAACCAGTCGAAGAAGACGCGTTCGTAAGGCGCGCGGCTTTCTTCCATCCATCTGAGCAGCGCGACGACGAGCGCGAAATCTTCATCGCCCCCCGGCTTGAGGCCGAGGCGGCGGAAATAGGCCTCCGCCATCGCGGCCTCGAAGGCGGCCGGGAAGGCTTGCAAGGCCTCGTTCAGCGCTTCGCTCTTCGCGACGAGCGTCAGGGCGCCGCCGAGGCGCGATAAATTCCACGCCGCCGCCTCGCCCTGCCGGCCGAACGCGTAAAGCCCCGTCTCGTCGAAATAAGCGGCGGTGAATTGCGGGTCCGCGACCGGCGCAAAGCGCCAGGGCCCATAATCGAAGCTTTCGCCGGTGACAGTCATGTTGTCGGTGTTCAATACGCCATGCACGAAGCCCGCCGCCATCCATTGCGCGGCGAGGCGCGCCGTGCGCGCGACGACGCGGGAAAAAAAGCGCGCCGGCTTCTCCTCGCTCGAAAGCGCGGCGAGGTCGGGGTCGAATTCCCGCACGCAATAATCGATGAGCCGCGCCATCGCGTCCGCGTCCTTCTCGAAGGCGAGGCGCTGGAACGTCCCGAAGCGGACATGGGAATGGCTGAGCCGGACGAGCACGGAGGAGCGCGTCGGCGAGGGCTCGTCCTGGCGCGACAAGGCCTCCCCCGTCTCGATCAGGCTGAAGCTTTTGGAGGTGTAAACGCCGAGCGCTTCGAGCATCTCGGCGGCGAGGATTTCGCGCAGGCCGCCTTTCAAGGTGAGCCGGCCGTCGGCGAAGCGCGAATAGGGCGTCAGCCCCGAGCCCTTCGTGCCGAGATCGAGAAGACGGCCCTCGCTATCGCGCAATTGCGCGAAGAGAAAGCCGCGGCCGTCGCCGATATCGGGATTGTAAGAGCGGAATTGATGTCCGTGATAGCGCAGCGCCAAGGGCGTCGCGATATTGTCCGGAAGCGGACGGAACGTCCCGAAATGATCGCGCCATTCTTCGTCGGTCAGGGCGCCGAGCCCGACCCGCTCGGCCCAGCGCTGGTTGCGGTAGCGAAGGATCCGCTTCGGGAACGCCGCCGGCGCGACCTCGTCATAAAAGGGCGGGCCTTTGAGCGCGAGATAGGCGGGGTCCGGGCGGTATCGGGCGTTCATGGGGGTCCTCGCCCATCCTTCGCGACGCGGCCTTCGGCCGCCCCTCAGGATGCGGCTTTGCCTTGGCGCAGCCGGCCGGGCCTCCTCAGAATGAGGTCCAGCCAGTCCTCATCTTGAGGTCCAGACGGGCCTCATCCTGAGAAGGCGCGGAAGCGCCGTCGCGAAGGATGGATGGCTTCCACGGGTCTCTCCACCAGCTTTGCCGTTGAATCGCAACATTCAAGCCTTATTTTGAAAAAGGCGGCTTTGGGGAGAGGATGATGAAAACGGACGTCAGGCGTCGCGGCGTTTTCGCCGGGCTCTTTCTGGCCGGGCTCGCCCTTCTCGGCCTTTCGAGTTTTGCGCAGGAGGCCGAAAGCGCCCGCAGCGGCGTCATCCTCTCCTTGAACGGCCCCGTCACGCCCGCCGCCGCGACCTATCTCGCCCGCGAGATCGGCGCGGCCTCCGCCGCCAAGCAAGACCTCGTCCTCATCGAGATCGACACGCCCGGCGGGCTCGTCGAATCGATGAAGACGATCATCAAGGCGATCCTCGCCTCCGACACGCCGGTCGCGACCTATGTCTCGCCGCAGGGCGCGCGCTCGGCCTCGGCCGGGCTCTATATCATGTACGCCGCGCATATCTCGGCGATGGCGCCTTCGACCAATACCGGCGCGGCGACGCCGATCGAAATCGGCGGCGCGCCCCCGGACGACAATCCCTTCAAGGACGAAAAGCCGGCGAAGGAGAAAAAGCCGGCCGATGAGGAGGCGGGCGGCGCGGCGCAAAATGCGCCGTCGGCGGAGGGCGAGAAACCGCCCGTCGCGCCGCTCTCGAACGACAAGGCGCTGCGCGCGAAAATCATCAATGATTCGGTCGCCTATATCCGCGCGCTCGCCGACGAACGCGGCCGCAACGCCGACTGGGCCGAGCGCGCCGTGCGCGAGGCCGTCTCCGTCACCTCGCGCGAGGCGCTCGATCTCGGCGTCATCGATTATGTCGCGAACGACATCGACGATCTCCTGGCGCAGATCGACGGCAAGACGGTCGCGGTCGCCTCGGGCGAGAAGACGCTTAGGACGAAAGGGCTGATGCTCGAAAAGGTCGCGCCGAGCTTCGTTGAAAAAGTGCTCGGCTTTTTCTCGGACCCCAATGTCGCGGTCATCCTGATGTCGCTCGGCACGACCGGCATCATCATCGAGATGTGGAATCCGGGCTCGATCTTTCCGGGCGCGCTCGGGTTTATTTGCCTCATTCTCGGCCTTTATTCCTTCCAGGTGCTGCCTTTCAACTGGCTCGGCCTCGTCTTGATGGGCGCCGGCGTCATTTTCGTCACTGTCGAGGCCTATACGCCGACTTTCGGCCTGATCGGGCTCGCGGGCGCCGTTCTTTTCGGTTTCGGGCTCTTTGTCGTCTTTCCCGAAGGCTTTCGCGTCTCGCCCTCGGTCATCGCCTCGATCGTCGCGATCGTCGGCGCGTTCCTCGCTCTCATTCTCGTCGCCGTCGTCGGCTCGCGGAGCCACGGGCCCCTGATCGGCGCGGAGGCGATCCGCCGCCGCGAGGGCGTCGTCGACGACTGGGACGGCAGGGAGGGCCATGTCGTCGTCGAGGGCGAGCGCTGGCGCGCGCGTTCGGACAGGCCGTTGAAAAAGGGCGAGCGCGTCAGGGTCGTCGAGGTCGACGGGCTTGTTCTCGTCGTCAAACAAGCCAAGGCTTCGGGCCTTCTCGGCGGGCTCATGCCGAGCGAAGCCTGAGCGCGGGCGGAAAGACGGGAATGGGGGAGCTCTTCGAAGCGCCTTGGCCGGTCGTCGCGACGGCGTTCTTGTTTTTGGGCTGCGTCCTTTTCGCCGTCCTGACGCTCATCTTGGGCCTGGCGCAACGGGGCAGGAAGAGCGAACACCGCATCGGCGAGCGCTGGGGCGGCGAACATGTCGAGGTCGTCGACTGGGCGGGCGGCGAAGGCTATGTGCGCGCGGGCGGCGAATTATGGCGGGCGCAATCGGACGAGGCGCTCGCGCCGGGAGACAGGGTGAGCGTTCAGAGCGCGCGCGGGCTCCTTCTGACCGTGCGCAAGAAGCAAACGTCCTGAGGCGGACGAAGAGACAAGGAGAAAGACATGCAGGGCTTCGGCTTACTGGGCTTCCTCGCCCTCGCCGCGATTTTCGTCTTCGTGAATGTCATCAAGATCCTGCGTGAGTATGAGCGCGGGGTCGTCTTCACGCTCGGGCGCGTCGGGCGCAAGGCGGCCGGCCCCGGCCTCGTCCTTCTGATTCCCGGCGTCCAGGCGATGCGCAAGGTCGACATGCGGACGCTCGTCCATGACGTACCGACCCAGGACGTCATCTCCCGCGACAACGTTTCGGTCAAAGTGAACGCGGTCATCTATTACCGCGTCATCGACGCCGTGCGCGCCGTCGTCCAGGTCGAAAACTACATGGCGGCGACGAGCCAGCTCGCGCAGACGACGCTGCGCTCGGTCCTCGGCAAGCACGATCTCGACGAGATGCTGCAAGAGCGCGACAAGCTCAACAAGGACATCCAGTCGATCCTCGACATCCAGACCGAGGCCTGGGGGATCAAGGTCTCGAATGTCGAGATCAAGCATGTCGATGTCGACCAGTCGATGATCCGGGCGATCGCCAAGCAGGCCGAGGCCGAACGCGAGCGGCGCGCGAAAGTCATCTCGGCCGAAGGCGAGCAGCAGGCCGCCGCCAAGCTCGCCGAAGCCGCGACGATCCTTGCGACGCAGCCCGGCTCGATGGAGCTGCGCTATCTCGGCGCCTTGCAGGAAATCGCCGGCGACCGGACGAACACGATCGTTTTCCCGATCTCGCTCGCCGAGATCGCCGCGCGATTGCAGAAATAGGCGCGCGGCGGCGTCGCGTGTCCTCAAATCTGCGCCGCGCTAGGCGCGACTTGTTCAGGATGACGGCCGCAGGATGACTGCTGAACGCAATCGAATTTCAACAAGCCCTACGGCGTCGAGCTCTCGTCTTGAATCGGGGAGCGCGGCCCATCCTTCGCAACGCGCCTTCGGCGCTCCTCAGTCCTTCGTGACGGCGCTTGCGCGCCTCCTCAGTCCTTCGTGACGCGCCTTCGGCGCTCCTCAGGATGTGGCTGCGCACTGTTGCAACAAGCAAGGGCCTCATCCTGAGGAGGCGCGCAAGCGCCGTCGCGAAGGATGGGCCGCGGTGTTCTGACACGGTTCGATCGCC
>JBFXBB010000061.1:0-11400 GCA_050183685.1 Amphiplicatus sp. | reverse complement strand
CCGGGCTGCCGCTGATCCTCGCGGCGCCGGTCCTCGGCCTTCTCCTCAATCTGCCGGCGCAAGACTATGCGCCCCTCCTCCTGTCGCTTCTCGTCGGCGCGCCGGCCCTCTCGCTTATCGGCGCGCTCGCCGCGGCGCTGACGCTGGCGATGCGCCGGGCGAACATCCTGACGGCGATTCTCGCCGCGCCCCTCTACGCCCCGGCGCTCATTTTCGGCGTCGACGCGGCGGCGGGCTCGGGGCCGGCGCTGATGCTCGCCGGCGCGATTTCGCTTTTTGCGCTCATTGTCGCGCCCCTTGCCGGGGCGGCGGCGATCCGCTTCAACATGGACTGATGGCCGTGCTCAGCGATTTCGCCAATCCCGAACGGTTCGAGCGTCTTGCAAGGCCGCTCCTGCCGGCGCTTTCGGGCGCGGCGGGTCTCTTGACGCTCGCCGGCCTTTATTTCGGCCTCTTCAATTCGCCGGCGGACTATCAGCAGGGCGAGAGCGTGCGCATCATGTATGTGCATGTGCCGGCGGCCTGGATGGCGCTTTTTTGCTACACAGCGATCGCCGTCGCGTCGGCGACGGGCTTCATCTGGAAGCATCCGCTCGCGGATGTCGCGGCGAAGGCGACGGCGCCGATCGGGGCGGTCTTCACCGCGCTCGCGCTGGCGACGGGCTCGCTCTGGGGCAAGCCGATGTGGGGCGCCTGGTGGGCCTGGGACGCGCGGCTGACCTCGATGCTGATCCTCTTCTTTCTCTATATCGGCTATATCGCGATCTGGGAGGCGACGAGCGACAAGACCCGCGCGGCGAGGCTCGCCGCGATCGTCGCGATTGTCGGCTTCGTCAATGTGCCGATCATTCATTTTTCCGTCGACTGGTGGACAAGCCTGCATCAGCCGGCGAGCGTCTTTCGCAAGGGCGGTCCGTCGATCGACGCCTCGATGCTAACGCCGCTTTTCCTGATGATCGGCGCTTACAGCTTTCTTTATGGCGCGCTCGTAATCGCCGCCATGCGCAACGAACTTGCGGCGCGACGCCTGGCGCGTCTGACGCGGGCGGCGGCGCCGGCGTCGGGAGCGCGGCCGGAATGACCCGACGACGCAAACGGACCTTGCTCATCGGCGCCGTCTTCGCGGCCGCCGGGCTCGGCGTTTTTCTGGTGCTGAAGGCGCTCGGCGGCTCGATCGCGTATTTCTATACGCCAGCCGATATCGCTAAGCTCGCCGCGCCGCCCGAGGGAATGGTCCGTCTCGGCGGGCTCGTCGCGGCGGGAAGCGTCGCCTATCCGAATGACGACGCCGAAGTGCATTTCATCATCGCAGACGAGGCCGCAACGACGAAGGTGGCCTTTCGCGGCATTCTCCCCGACCTCTTTCGCGAGGGTCAGGGCGTCGTCGTGCAGGGACGTTTCGCGCCGGACGGAACGCTTGTCGCCTCGGAAGTGCTCGCCAAGCATGACGAGAACTACATGCCGCGCGAGGTCGCCGAGGCGTTGAAGAAGCAAGGACGGTGGAAGGAGGGAGAGGAGGCAGCAGGCGCTAGGCAATAGGGAGGCAGGCGACGGAATTGCCCCCTACTGCCTATTGCCTGCTGCCTGGCTGCCGTCCATCCACGCCAAAATAATCTCCGCGGCGCGCCTCGCCGCCGGCGGACCGTCGACCCCGAGATAAGCAAGAAGCGGCGGGAAGGCTTCGAGCTGATCGAGCCGCGCCTCCTTGTCGGTCAAGAGCTTCAACGCCGCGCCGGCAAGATAATCCGCCCGGCAGCCGCGCTGGATGAATTCGGGAATGACCTCGCTCCCCGCGGCGATATTGAGGATCGAGGCATAGCGCGTCGTTACGACGCGCTTCAGCCAAAACGCCGTAAGCGGATCGAATTTATAAGCGACCGCCATTGGCGTCGATGCGATGGCGAGTTCCGTCGTTACGGTGCCTGACTTTGCAAGGGCGGCGTCAGCGGCGGCGAAGGCGTCGGCTTTTTCCTCCGGCGCCGCAATGATCGGCGCGCCTGGCCAGGTTTTGACGACCGGCGCGACGAGCGCCTCGATCTGCGGCGCCGGCGCGACGACGATGCGCAATGCCGGCAAGCGATCCGCAACAAGGCGCGCCGCCTCGCTAAAAATCGGCAAGAGGATAGTCGCCTCGCTCCGCCGGCTTCCCGGCAGCACGGCGAGGAGCGGCGCGTCGCCGAGCTGATGGCGCGCCCGAAAGCGCGCCCCGTCGCCCCGCATGCGCCAGGCGTGCTGGAAATTCGGATTGCCGATGAAGGCGGCCTTGACGCCCGCCTTTTCGAAAAGCGGCGGCTCGAAAGGCAGAAGACAGAGGACGCCGTCGAAATGCTTGCGCACGAAATGGACGCGCTGCGGGCGCGAGGCCCAAATCTGCGGCGCGACGAGCTTGAAGCGCTTCGCTTTGACGCCCCTTTTGTTCATGCGCGCGGCGGCGGCGCGCGAAAAATACCAGCCGACAATGAAGACGACCGCATCGACGGCCTCCGCCGCAGCGGCGTCGGCGAGCGCATCGGCGCGCTTCGTCGCCTCCGGAAAAGCGCGGATGACGTCGAGAAAGCCCATGACGGAAAGCGCATCGATCTCAAAGAGGCTTTGAAAGCCTACGGCGGCCATCAGCGGCCCGCCGCAACCGAGAAATTCCGCCTCAGGCGCAAGGGATTTAAGCGCCGCCAAGAACGCGGCGCCGATTTCGTCGCCGGAGGGCTCGACCGCGACGAGCATGATCCGTAGACGTCCTATCCCCGTCCGCGCGGCGCTCACAACGCCCGTAACTCCGCCTCGGTGAATCCGTAAACGAAGAGTCCGAGGGCGTCGGCGATCGCCGCCGTCTCGCGCGCGTCGATGATCAGCGCCGCGCGGGCCTCGACGGCGACGCCCCTCAGCCGCGCTTTCGCCGCGCGGCGCACCGTCTCCGCGCCGATGACCGGAAGATCGACGCGCAGCTCCTGGCCCGGCTTCGGCCGTTTGACGAGAACGCCGCGCCGCCTCTCTTGCGTCGCCAATCCCGCGCAGCGGTCGAGCATCGCATCCGTTCCCTCGGCCGCTTCGACCGCGAGAACATGACCGCCGGCGACCACGGCGCCCTGCCCGACGTCGAAGGGGCCAAGCGCGCGAATGAGGGCGGCGGCCTTGCCGATATCGGCAAAATCCTCCGTGTCCGGCCTTTCGCGCCCGAGCGGGCCCTCAGGCGCGGCGAGGTCCTTTAGTGCTTCGTCCGCGCCGATCACGAGAAAGCCCTCGCCTTCGAGCGTCTCAACGATCGCGGCGAGGATCGCGCCGTCGCCTTTCGCCGCCGCGGCGATGAGCGTCGGGATCAGCGCCGCGCCGCGCCAGTCGGGCCTGAGGCTGGCGAAGTCGGGCCGCCGGACAACGCCGGCGAGCATCGCCGCGTCGCAGCCCGCAGCCTTCATCAGGCGAATGATCTTGCCAAGCTCGGCGAGGCCGCACTCGTCGCCCGGAAATCGCTTCAGCGCCTCATCCGCGACTCCTTCAAGGCGGATGACATGAAGGTTTTCGCGCGGCGCGGCCGCAGCGATCCTGAGAGGCAGCGCGCCCGCTCCAGCGATGAGCCCGAGCTTGCGCCAACGCGCCACTAGAGCGGCCTCCGCGCTTGCGGCCCATCCTTCGTGACGGCGCTTCGCGCCTCCTCAGGATGAGGCAGTGCTTTATCGCAACAAGGGAAAGCCTCATCCTGAGGAGCGGCCCTTAGGGCCGCGTCACGAAGGATGAGCCGCGCGCAGGGCATTTCCCTCACCGCGCCGGCGTCATCAGCGGGCGCTTCGCCTCGGTCTTGACGAAGTCGAGCATCCGCCGGACTTCGGGGCGTGCGCCGTAACGCGCCTCGACGTCTTTGAGCCGCTCCTGAAACGTTCCTTCGCCGGAGAAAAGCGCGCGATAGGCGCGCCGGAGGGCATGAATGCGTTCGCGCGACATGCCGCGCCTTTTCATGCCGACGATATTCAATCCGGCGAGATGCGCATGGTTGCCGATCGCAAGTCCGTAAGGAACGATATCCGTCGTCACCATCGCGCAGCCGCCGACAAAGGCCTGCGCGCCGATCCGACAAAATTGGTGAATCGCCGAAAGTCCGCCGAGAAATGCGTGGTCGCCGACCGTGACATGGCCGCCTAATGTCGCATTGTTCGCCATGATGATCCCGTCGCCGACGAGGCAGTCATGCGCGACATGGCAGCCGACCATGATGAAGTTCTTGTCGCCGATGCGCGTTTCGCCCCGGCCCGCGGGCGAACCGATATTCATCGTCACATGCTCGCGGATGACGTTGTCGGCGCCGATGATGAGGCGGGTGTTCTCGCCGCGATAGGCAAGATGCTGGGGCGCGCCGCCGATCGCGGCGAAGGAGTGAACGATCGTCCGTGGACCGATCTCGGTCGCGCCGTCAACCATGACATGCGCGTAAAGCTGCGCGCCGGCGCCGATTTTCGCCTTTGCGCCGATGACGCAATAAGCGCCGACAGTGACGTCCTCGCCAAGTTCAGCCCCTTTTTCGATCACGGCGGTCGGATGGATGCGCATGGAGCCTTCCGTTAAAGCGGCGCGCGAAAAAGCATGAGCGGTTTTTCGCTAAAGCGCCGCGACAAACAAGACCCCAGATCATGATGCGTGATTACGAAATTGCGCATCACGATCTAGGCCGGCACATGGGAAAGCATCGCTGCGAAGACCGCTTCGGCGACAAGCTGCCCGCCGACAAACGCCTCGCCCTCGAAGCGCCAGACCGGGGGCCGACGCTGAATGGTTCTCACATGCACGCGGAGCTGATCGCCGGGAATGACGGGCTTTCTGAAGCGCGCCTTATCGACTCCCATGAAGAGAACGATCTTGTTTTCGACATCAAGCTCTTCGGTATAGGCGGTATAGGCGGCGGCCGCCTGCGCCATCGCCTCGATGATGAGAACGCCCGGCATCACCGGCTTTTGCGGAAAATGACCGATGAAATAGGGCTCGTTATAGGTGACGTTCTTCACCCCGACGGCGCTCTCGCCCGCCTTGATCTCATCGAGCCGATCGAGCATGAGCATCGGATAGCGATGCGGCAGGAACGCCATCAACTCGCCGAGATCGAGCGTCGTTTTTCCAGGTTCAATCTTCGTCATCGCGCTCTCATTTCTTGCGCATGGCGAGCTTCGTCAAGACCGCAACTTCCCGAAGCCAGGTTCTCATTGGCCGCGCCGGCGTGCCGCCCCATCTTTCTCCGGCGGGAATATCATGCATCAACCCTGCCTGCGCGCCGATGACCACATCGTCCCCGATCGTCAGGTGGTCGGCGAGCCCCGCTTGCCCGCCCATCATCACACGCGCTCCGACTATGGTGCTTCCCGATATGCCGATCTGGGCGGCGAGCGCCGAACGCCGCCCGATCCTGACGTTGTGACCGATCTGGACGAGATTGTCGATCTTCACCCCATCCTCGATCACGGTGTCGCCGATCGCGCCCCGGTCAATGGCCGTATTCGCGCCGATATCGACATCGTCCCCGATGCGCACGCGGCCAAGCTGTGGAACGCGGACAAAGCCATCCGGTCCCGGAATGAAACCGAAACCGGCTTCGCCGATTCGCGCGCCGGGCAGGATAGTGACGCGCGCGCCGATTAGGGCGCAGGCGACCGAAACGCCGGCCCCGATCTCGGCGTCCTCCCCGATGACGACGCCGGGACCGATGACCGCGTGCGGGCCGACGACGCTGCGCGCGCCGATCTCGGCGCCGGCGGCGACGACGGCGGACGGATGGACGCGCACATTTTCGGCAAGCCGCGCCGCCGGATCGACCCCCGGCGCGCCGCCAACGCCAATCGGCTGGTGCAGGCGCGCGGCGAGACGGGCAAAACCTAGTCTCGGATTGTCCTGCGCGGCGAGCGCGCCGTCGCAGGCGACCGCCTCGACCGCCTTTTTCGGCGTCAGACAGAGCGCGATTTTCCGGCCGGCGACCGCCTCCGCGCGGCGCGGCGCATCGATAAAAACGACGGCGTCGGCAAGCGTCTGTTCGTCGAGCGCGCCGACGCGGCGGATTCTCTCCGCGCCCGACCGGACAAGCTCGGCGCCGGCGATCGCCGCCGCTTCCTCAGGAGCGAGGGCCTCGCGGGTAAGAAAGAAGCGGGAATCTGGCACGGGCGGAACCTCGAAAAAGGTTGTAGGTTGTAGGTTGTAGGTTGTCAGAACGCGTTCACAACCTACAACCTACAACCTACAACCTCTTTGCGGGCCCTACTTCTTCTTGCTGTTCTTCGCCGCCTCGGCCTGCTGCTTTTGCTGCTCGGCCGCGGCTTCTTTCAGGCGTTGCTGCACCTCCGCAAGCGTAATCTGCTCAACCTCGACGGCGGTCAGCTTCTTGTCGAGCGCGGCGATGACTTCGGCGGTGATGTCGGTCTCGGAAGCGGCATAAAGAACGGCCGATTTGTCGAGCATCAAGGTCGCGCCGCGCTTCTCGACGATGTCCTTCAAAATCGGCGTCGCCTCGATGAGGACCTTATTCTCCGCATTCTGAAGAACAGCCTGCAACGCCTGCTCCATGATCTGCACCTGCTGGGGCAGCCCATATTGCTGGCGCATGGCGAGTTCTTTCTCGGTCTTCTCGCGCACCTCCTGCGACATAAGGGAGGCGTTCTTCTGATAGCTCTCAATATCCTTTTGGAGCTTCGACGCCTCGACCTCAAGCTCGCCCTTGACCGTATTCTGGATCTTTTCGATCTGGTCCGGAATGGTCTTGCCGGCCTTCGACTGGGCGATGAGCTCGGCGCGGTCGACGATGAGAACGACGGGCGCCTTTGCAGCCTGTTGCGCCTCCGCCGCGCTCGTCGCAACGCCGGCGCCGACAAAACCGGCGGCGACAATCGCAGCCGCGCCAGCCAATGCCATCAATTTATGTTTCATATAGTACTACCTCGCGCTTTCCCCTATTGCCCTTGTCCCCTGGAAACTCGCCCCCCTAGAAACTCGTGCCGGCGCTGAACCGGAAACCTTCGGTGCGGTCGTAGTCTTCCTTGATGAAAACCCGCGAAATATCGAATCGCACCGGTCCGAAAGGCGATTCCCAACTCACCGTCACCCCAGCCGACAAGCGCAGCGTCAGGTCATCCTGCACCGGCGCCATGTAGATGCCGTCTCCGTCCGGATCGACCCAGAAATTCAGATCGCTATTAATCGCCTTGGTCGCGTTGTCGACAAGCCCGACCGTGCCGAACTCGGAAAACAGCGACGCCCTGATGCCATAATCCGTGGGCAACGGCAATGGCAGCAGGATCTCGAAGGAGCCGATGCCGTACGCCTTCGCCCCGATCGACTGGCCGAGAATGTCGCCGCCGGAGGTCAGCCCCGCCCCCTGCTGGATGTAGCGCGGCCCGACGCCGGCGACCTCAAAGCCGCGGAAGGTGTCCGCGCCCTCAAAGAAGCGGTCGGACAGACGCACCGTGTCGCCGCCATAGCCGTCGACATAGCCGGCCCGGCCCTTAAGCGCGCCGACAAAGCCGCCAAAGAGAGGATGATAGATCGCCCCGCTCACTTCCGTGCGCCAATAATTGACGTCGCCGCCGACGCCCGCAAAGGCTTGGGAAAGGGCCCAACGCCACCCCCGCGTCGGATCGATCGGATCGTCGCGCCGGTCGAAGGCGATCGAATAGCCGATAAGCGAGGTCAGGAACTTGCCGCGCGATTCGCAGGTTGGCGAGATCTGATACTGGATGAAGTCGCAATAACCCGCCTGAACGACCGTCAGGGGACTGCCGGAAAAGTCGGTCGTGTCGATGACGTCAAAGCTCGCCCCCGGAATGACGAGCGAAGCGGGATCCGTTCCCGAATTCAGCGTCACCGTGCCAAGCGTCTCGATGACGACATTATCGCGGGTCAGGAGATATTGAAGACTCCCGCGGCCATATTCCGAGATCTGGAACCCGGCGTTCAATCCGAAGCCATAGCGGTCGCGGATAAAACCCGACTCGCGGAAATTCGTACGCTGATTGAAGAGCGAAAAGCCCGCCGCAAGGTTTCGATCGAGGAAATAGGGCTGGGTGAAGCGGATATCG
This sequence comes from Amphiplicatus sp., assembly GCA_050183685.1. Lineage (GTDB taxonomy): Bacteria > Pseudomonadota > Alphaproteobacteria > Caulobacterales > Parvularculaceae > Amphiplicatus. The sequence goes on along the minus strand of JBFXBB010000061.1, from coordinate 3,361 downwards.
ACCTGGCGGGTTCGCGATGAGGCCTGCACGCGAAAGCGCAGGAACTGACCGCGCCCCATGAGGTTGCGCTCCTCGATCGAGAAGTCGACGATGAAATTCTCCGTCGAGGAGACGCCAAGACCGATCGAGAAGGAGCCGGTCGATTTCTCCTCGACCGTGACGTCTAGTTCGGTGCGGTCTGGCGTCGAGCCCGGCTTTTCCTCGATCTCGACCTTGCCGAAGTAATCGAGCGCCTTGATGCGCGTCTTCGAACGGTCGACCAGAACGCGATTGAAGGGATCGCCCTCGGCGATGCGGATCTCGCGGCGGATCACCTTGTCGAGCGTCCGGATATTGCCTTTGATGTTGATGCGCTCGACATAGACGCGCGGACCTTCATTCACTTCGAAGGTGACGTCGACGGTCTTGCTCTCCGGATGGCGATCGAGCCGCGGATTGACGTCGACAAAAGCATAGCCTGTCGCGCCGGTCGCGAAGGTGATCGCCTCGACGGCTTTTTCGACCTTTTCGCCGTCATAGATCTCGCCCGGCTTCACCGAGACGAATTTTTCGAGGGCGTTCTCATCGAGCTTGGCGAGCGAGGTTTTCACCTTGACGTCGGCGACGGTGTATTGCGGGCCCTCGTCGAGCGTGAAGGTGATGAAAAAATCCTTCCGGTCGGGAGTCAGCTCCGCGACCGCCGAAACGACCTGAAAATCCGCATAGCCGTTGCGCGCATAGTATTTCCGCAAGAGCTCGCGGTCATACTCCAGGCGGTCGGGATCGAAGTTCGAGCTGTTTGAGAAAAATTTCCACCAGTGGCTTTCCGATGTCATCACGACATCGCGGAGCTGACCGCTCGTAAAATGCTTATTGCCGATGAAGTTGATCTTGGCGACGCCGGTTTTCGGACCTTCGTCAATCTCATAAATGACATCGACGCGGTTCTGCTCAAGCGGCGTCACTTTCGGCGTGATGGTCGCGGCGAAACGTCCCGTGCGCCGATAAACTTCGATGATGCGCTGGACGTCGGCCTGCGCCTTGGCGCGGGTGAAGACCATGCGCGGCGCGAGTTGAATTTCCTTCGTGATCTTGTCTTCCTTGACCTTCTTATTGCCGTCGAGGATGACGCGATTGACGATAGGGTTCTCCTTGACGCTGATGAGAAGAACGCCGCCTTCCTGCATCTCAAGCGATACGTCGGAAAAGAGGCCAGTGTTGAATAGCGTCTTCAGACCGAGATCGAGAAGCTGCGGATTGGCGCGATCGCCCGGCTGCACGACGAGATAGGAAGCGACCGTGTCCGCCTCTATGCGCTGATTGCCCTTGACGAGGATCGACTGGATGAGCGGCGCGCCTTCGGCTTCGTCATGCGCGGCGGGCTCCTGCGCTAAGGCGAGGCTCATGGCGGCGAGCATCGCCCAAATCACGCACGCTACGCAAAACGCATCGCCCCCCCGCTTCATCACTCTCATGCCGCCGACCTAGCTCGAAAATAAGGGAAGATTACTGATGTCGTTCCACGTCACGAAAAGCATGAGCGACGCCAATAGGACGATGCCCACCTTGAACCCGATCGCCTGCGCTTTCGTCCCCAGCGGCTTTCCCGCGACCGCTTCATAGGCGTAGTACATCAAATGTCCGCCGTCGAGCACCGGCACTGGCAAAAGATTAAGGAAGCCGATCGAGACCGACACGACCGCCGCAAGATTGATGAAGGTCGTCAGGCTGACCTTCAGCTTCGTCAGGAAATCCGGCTTTTGCGCATAGGCCGAGTCGTCGAACCCTGACATCGCCGCCTGGCCGGCATATTGCGCCATTTTAATGGGGCCGCCGAGCTGGCTCGCATCCTCTTTGAGAAGAATGAGCCGACCGAGAAACCGCAATGACGCGGAAAGGATCTCGCCGACCCGCCCGACGGCCTTTGACAACGACTCGACGGGGCCGTAGCGCACGAAGCGTCCGGGTTCGGCCTGGACGCCGAGGACGCCGGCTCTCACTTTGTTGCCAAAAGCGTCTTCCGATTCGGCGCGACGCGGCGTGGCGACAAGCGTGACGATCTCGCCCGCGCGCTCGACCGTAAAACGCGTCTCCTCCCCGGCGCTGAGCCGCATATTCATCGCGAGATCGTCGAAATCTTTTAGAGGGCGGCCATTGACGGCGACAATGCGGTCGCCCGGCTGAAAGCCCGCCTCGGCCGCCGCCGAATCTTCAAGAACCTTGGCGATGCGCGGCTCGACGAGATAGCCGCCAAAGGCCATGAACAGGCAGAAGAAGATCGCCACGGCGAGGACGAAATTCGCGAGCGGCCCGGCGCTCACAATCGCCGCGCGGGCCCAGACCGGCTTGAAATGGAAGCAGACCCTCTTCTCGGCCGGAGTCATCGCGCGGCCGATCTCGTCCTCATGGCCGGGACGGGGAAACTGCGTTGTCGCCGGATGGGCTTCGGTCTCCTCAGCGACATCGGCGCGCGCTTGCGAGGCCGCATTCGCATCGCCGAAGAATTTCACATAGCCGCCGAGCGGGATCGCGGCGATGCGCCATTCGGTTCCCTTTTTGTCGACCCAGCTCGCGATCGTTTTGCCAAAACCGATGGAAAAAACGTCGATTTTCACGCCGAGCGCGCGCGCCACGGAAAAGTGGCCGTATTCATGAATGAAGACGATGATTGTCAGGAGAAAGACGAAAGCGACAAGCGCGATCGGAACAATCAGAAACTGATCGAGAGCGATCCCGAAAAGGGTCATTCCTGCGTTCCGCTCATTACGCCGCCGCCCGCGCGGCGACGGCGGCGGCCGCGAGGCGTCTTGCTTCTTGGTCTGCGGCGACGGCCTCTTCGAGCGTTGTCAGCTTTGCCGGTCCGTTGCGCCTTCCTGCCTGGTCGAGAACCTGCTCGGTAACTCCCGCTATGTCCAGAAATTTCAGGCCGCCGCTCAAGAAGGCCGCGACCGCCACCTCATTGGCGGCGTTCAGCGTCGCCGGATAGACGCCGCACCGCGCGCAGGATTCCCGCGCCAGGCGAAGCGCCGGAAAACGCTCCATGTCCGGCGCCTCGAATGTCAGCGCGAGCCCCGCAAAATCGAGCCGCGCGCTGGGGCTCGGCATGCGGTCCGGCCAGGCGAGAGTCGTCGCGATCGGCGTCCTCATATCGGGCGAGCCGAGCTGGGCGAGGACCGAGCCGTCGACATATTCCACCATCGAATGAATGACCGATTGCGGATGAACGACAATTTCAATCTGTTCCTGAGGAACAGGAAATATATGCGACGCTTCAATGAGTTCTAGGCCTTTGTTCATAAGGGTGGCGGAGTCGACCGATATTGTCGCCCCCATCGTCCAATTGGGATGGGCGTCGGCTGCGGCCGGCGTCGCCGTCGCCATG
>JBFXBB010000060.1:0-11474 GCA_050183685.1 Amphiplicatus sp. | reverse complement strand
CAATCCGTCGAAAGGTTCGGAGCCTAAACGATGTCGCGCTTCCCGGTCCCTCCACTCGCCGTCGGCGTTGGTCTCAAGGCGCCGCACTACAAGGAGGCGCTTGAGGGCCTCCACGAGATCGATTTCTTTGAGGTTCACGCTGAGAATTTTATGGGGGATGGCGGCCCGCCGCATCGCTGGCTTCATGGTTTCCAGGCGCAATTCCCCCTCTCAATTCACGGCGTCTGTCTTTCAGTAGGCGGACGGGAGCCTCTCGGCACCGAACATCTGCAGCGCCTCGCCTCGCTCGTTGAGCGCTACGAGCCGGCGCTCGTCTCCGAGCATCTCGCCTGGAGCAGCGACGGCGGATTCTTCTACAACGATCTCTTGTCGCCGCCCCTCACCAGAACCTCGCTTGACCGCGTTTGCGCGCATGTCGAGGAGATCCAGGACAGGCTGCAGCGTGAAATCCTGATCGAGAATCCCTCACAATATCTACGCCTTGCGCAAGACATCCCCGAGCCTGAGTTCTTGAACGAGATCACACGCCGCACTGGCTGCGGCCTGCTGCTCGACGTCAACAACATATTCGTCAGCGCCTGCAATCTCGGATTCGACGCCGACGCTTATATCGACGCGATAGAGCCCGCGAGCGTCAAGGAAATCCACCTAGCGGGACACGCCATCGATCACTATGAAGGCGCGACGATCCGCGTCGACAACCACGGCGATCGCGTATGCGCCGAGGTAATGGCGCTTTTCGAGCGCTTCATTCGCCGTGGGGGACCGCGTCCGACGCTCGTCGAATGGGACGCGAATATTCCCGCGTTCGAGACGCTCGTGGCCGAAGCGGGTAAAGCCAGGGCGGCGATGCAACGGGCTGCGGTCTGGGGAGATGCCGATGACGCCGCATGATTCGGAGCGCGACGCGCGCGTCTATGTCGGTCTCGGCCGCGCGATCAGGTCAGTCGCTCAAATTGCCGAGCTCTCCGGCGTCGAGGACGACGGCGCCCATGTCGCCGCCGGCGTCGCCGTATACAGGAACAACGTGCGCGCCGCCTACCTCCGCATCCTCCGGGACTCGTTTCCGGTCGTCGAGCGCCTCGTCGGCGAGGAATTCTTCCGCTACCTCGCGCACGAATACTTTCACGCCCGCCCGGCATCGAGCCCGCTCGTCGCCCGCTATGGCGACGCGCTTCCGGTTTTCATCGAAAGCTTCGAGCCGGCGGGGAAGCTTCCCTATCTCGCCGATGTTGCACGCCTCGAGCTCGCCTGGCTTAGCGCCTATCACGCGGCGGAAGCGACCTCGCTGTCGCCGGAAGAGATTTTCGACGCGGCGGGCGAGGCCCCGGAGCGGGCGCGCTTCACTCTACATCCGTCTGTGCGGTTTCTTTCGTCAAAACATCCTGTCCACACCATCTGGCTGCGTGAACGGGAGGGTCGCCGCGATAATCTTCGCCTCGCCGAAGGCGGCGAGCGCGTGCTCCTGGTGCGACCAACGCACAAGGTCCTCGTTTCAAGCATTTCGCCGCCCGCTTCGGCAGCCTTGAACGCCATCGCTGGCGGCGCCTTCCTGGGCGACGCACTCGACGCTGCTGCGGCGCGCGACCCGACGATGCAGATTTCCGAGATCGTTCAGCTGATCGCGACGGTGCGCGTGGTCACCGCCGTCGTGACAGAGCAAGCCTAGGAGGGAGATACCATGGGCGTCACAAAATTATACGACGGATTCGCGTCGCTTTGCGGCAAGATTCCATACAGCGTGATCGCGCTCCTTTGTCGAATAGCGGCCGCGATTCCGTTCTGGCGCTCCGGACAGTCGAAGCTCGAGGGCGCCGAAATTCTCGGCGTCAAGTATGAGCTGTTTTCCGTCAAGGCGTCTAAGGTCTATCTGTTCGCCAACGAATTCGGTTTTGGCGACGCGCTCGCTCCCGTGGCCGCGCAGCTCGCTGCGCTTGGCGAAAACCTGTTGCCGCCGCTGCTCTTCTTCGGAGTCCTCACTCGTTTCGGCGCGCTCGGCCTGCTCACGATGACCGCCGTAATTCAGTTTTATGTCTTTCCGGAGGAGCTTCTCAATCCGAACGGCAATTGGGCGGAGCACCTTCAATGGGCGGCGCCGCTCATGGTCGTCCTGCAGCGCGGACCCGGCGCGATTTCAGTTGACGCGTTGTTCGGGCGCAAGCGGTAACGCCATGCCGGCCGGCTCCTCATCTCCTCTCGCGGCGGCGTCATTCCACGATGGCGTAGCACGAGTGATCGCCTGCGATTTCGACGGGCCCTTCATAGGCGCTGCCGATGGCCCGCAACCCGTCTTCCCGCGCGTCGAGCGCGCGCTTCATATTGTGAGAGAGGACGAGCCGCTTCGCCTTGAGACGCGCCGCCATCTCGCCGATCGACGACGGCGCGCGATGGAGACCGCGCGGCTGCCCCTTCGCCTCGGAGATGGCGTGATGCGCGATGAGGAGCGCCGGCGCGGAGCCGTCAAGCGCCTCTTCGAAATAAGTGCTGAAGAGACTCTGATCGCCGGCGAAAATAACCGTCGCGCCGTCAACGGTGACGGCGTAGGCGAGCGCCGGAACATCACCGTGATTGACCGGAATCGCCTCCGCTTTCAGCGGCCCTGCTTCGACGACTGTCGTCACGTTCTCGGCTTGCGGGTCCATTTCGACGGGCGCGAGCCGCGGCGTTCCGCCTTTTCCGGTGAGATACCCGGACAGGTAACGATAGGCTCCGGTTTCAGCATCGAAGTTCGCGGCGAGAAACGCGGAGAGTCCAGGAAGGAGCGTGTTGCCGGCGGGACCGGCGATCGGAAGAGACGCCTCTCTGTCCTCGAAAAAGCCGCTTTTGAGGATTGCGGCGAGGTCGGCGACATGGTCCGCGTGGAAATGGCTGATGAGGATGGCGTCGAGGTTCTCAAGATTCGCTACAGCTTCGCCAAATCGAAGGAACACGCCGCCGCCGGCGTCAACCAGAAGCCTCGCCTCGCCGTCGATCCAGACGAGATAGCCCGTGCTCGCGCGATCATCGTCTGCCAGCGGACCGCCGGAGCCGAGGACCTCCACCGCGAAGCGGCCCGGACACTCGGCCGACGCGGGCACGCAAAGAGCCAGCGCGCCAGCCGACGCCGCAAGAAATATGCGCCTTTGGTTCATATCGCCTCCCGCGTACCTGCCGCCCCTTCTCAGAGGGGAAGAGTAACGCAACGGCCGTCATTGGCGAACTCAAAATATCGGAGGACCAAATGTCAAAACTCCTGAAGCATGCTCCCGCCCTCCTGCTCGCTGTTTTCCTCGCCATGATGGGAGTGCAGAAATTCGGCGCGGAGAACGTTATCTTCGCGACGATCGCAGAGCGCTCCGGCGTCAGTCTGTTCGAGCCCCAGATCCGAATGCTCGTCGGTGTCGCCGAAATCATCGCTGCGATCCTGCTCCTTCTTCCGAGGACGAGGCTTTTCGGCGCGCTCGGCGCGGTCGCCATCATCGGCGGCGCGATCGGCTTTCACCTCTCTCCGTGGCTCGGGATTTCGGTCGCCATGGCGCCGGGCGGCGAGCCGACTTCTATGCTGTTCATGATGGCGGCCGGATCGTTCGTTCTTGCGGTCATCGTGCTGATCCTGATGCGCGCGACACGCGCCGATCGGGTCATTGACAAGCTGGATGCATCAACGCCGGGGCGGTCATGAAGCTATTCCACTCACTTCCCGATCCGCCGCATCTTGCGGACGTCTATCGCCGCTTTCCCGAGCACGTGAAACCGTTGCTCGAGTATCATGATCTCCTGTTGCGCGGCGAAAGCCCGCTCAGCGTCGGCGAGCGAGAACTCATCGCCGCCTATGTGTCGGGGCTTAACGCCTGCAATTTCTGCTACGGCGCTCACAGGCTCTATGCGGAGGTCTTCGGTTTCGATCCGGCGCTCGTTGAACATATGGTCGCTGATCTCGATGCGGCGCCCGTCGACGAGAAGATGAAGCCCCTCCTCCGCTACGCCGGCAAACTCAAGACTCTGCCGCCAAACTTGACGCCTGCTGACGCGAAGGCCGTCTATGACGCCGGCTGGTCAGAACGGGCGCTGTTTGATGCGATCGAGATCGCCGCCCTCTTCAACTACATGAACCGTATCATCGAAGGGACCGGCGTCGCCTTCGATTATGAGACCAATCCGCCTACGGAGCAGGAACGCGAGATGCGCAAAACCCGTTCCTACGCCGATTTCGGCAAGATGATCGGGATCGGATGATTTTATCGACCGCGACGGCGCAGGCCCTTGCTCAGGACCGCGGCGATGCACGAGAGCGCAATCGAGACAATGAGAACAATGAACAAGATCAGGAAATCCGCCACGATGCTGTCCGGCATGGTCAATCCCGTGTTCTCGTCGGCCAAGCGCCGACTCGATCATGGGCTCCTCCAATCACGACTTCCACTCACGCGCGATCAAATGTCCACGTGGAACGCTAATGTCGTGTTCAGCCGATGAATGCTGAAAGCAAACGTCAGCTCGCCCTCGTCACAGGCGCCTCTTCAGGCATAGGGGCTGCCCTCGCCAGACTTGCCGCGGCGAAGGGCTTCGACGTCGCGCTCGTCGCGCGAAGGGGAGATCGGCTTGAAGCGCTCGCCAGGGAAATCGCCGGCAAGTTCAACGTGGCTTCGCGGTTTCGTTCAACGGATCTTTGCGATCCCGAATCGCCCGACGCGATCTGCAATTGGCTCAAATCGGAGGGCCGGACGGTCGACGTCCTCATCAACAACGCTGGCTATTCGATTCCGGAATCCTTCGCTTCAACGCCCCTGGCAAGACAGCTCGAATACGTCGCGTTGTCCGTAGCAAGTCCGGTCGCCCTCACCCGCCATGTCCTGCCGGGGATGATCGAACGCGGTTGGGGACGCATTATCAACATTTCTTCGATCACCGCGTTCTCGAGCGGCGGCAAGGGCCACACGCTTTATCCCGCGAGCAAAAGCTTCATTGTCAAATTCTCACAGTCGCTGAGCGCCGAGGTCGCCGAAAAGGGCGTGCGCGTCACGGCGGTATGTCCGGGCTTTGTCGTTACGGAATTTCAGCAGGCGAACCACATGGCTGAGAAGATGGCGTCGATGCCGAAATTTCTCATGCAGACGCCGGAGGCAGTCGCGCTCGAGGCGTGGCGACGAAACGACAAGGGCGTTGAAGTCGTCGTGCCCGGGCTCCTTCCAAAGTTCGTGGCCGCAGCGATGAAACTCATTCCGGAACAGATCACGACGCCCCTGATGCGGAGAGCGGCGGCGAAATACTACGTGGGCGATTGAGGGGGACGGGATGACGGGGCGACGCGGCCTTCGGGCTGATTCAAATTATGACGTGGTGATCATCGGCTCGGGCGCAGGCGGCGCATCGGTCGCGCAGCGGCTCGCGCCGACAGGAAAATCGATCCTCATCCTCGAGCGCGGCGACCATCTGCCGGTCACGCTCGAGAATTGGGATCCGAGCGCGGTTTTTCTCAAGCGCCGCTATCGAACCACAGAGAAGTGGCGCGACCGGCGCGGGCGGCGTTTTCATCCGCTCGTCCACTATCATGTGGGCGGCAACACGAGCTTCTACGGCTGTGGCCTCTTCCGCTTCCGAAAGTCCGATTTTGACGAGACGCTCCACGCCGGAGGCGTCTCGCCGGCGTGGCCGATCTCCTACGCCGATCTGAAACCGTACTATGATGAAGCCGAGGCGCTTTGGCGCGTGCGCGGCGTCCGCGGCGCCGATCCCACTTGCGACGCTGGCGCGCCACCCTATGCACAGCCCCCGATCGACCACGACCCTGATATCGCCATACTTAAGACCCAATTCGAGGGGATCGGCTGGCGCCCATTCGAGATGCCGCTCGGCATCGACCGCAGCGATGCAGCGCCCTGGAAAACACGTTGCATCCGCTGCACGACCTGCGGCGGTTTTCCGTGCATGATGCGAGCGAAATCCGATGCGCGGACGATTGTCGATCAGATTGATGATCTCCACAATGTTGCTCTCCTCACCAATGCAAAAGTGCTCCGGTTAGAAACCGACGCAAGCGGGCGCGACGTTCGCCACGTCGTCTACGAGATCTCGGGCGAAGAGCATCGGGTCCGCGGCGACGTCGTCGTGCTCGCCGCCGGGGCGATCAACTCGGCCGCGATTCTGCTCCGTTCAAGAAGCGCCGCCCATCCCGCCGGCCTCGCCAACGGGTCCGACCAGGTCGGGCGCAACTACATGTTTCATAATTCATCGGCGGTGATCTCATTAACGCCGAGCCCGGTCGACGCGCGTTTTCCGAAAACGTTCGCCATCAATGATTTTTATCACCGCGACCCGGATGGCGATTTCGATTATCCCATGGGCAACATACAGCTCCTCGAATATATGAACGCCGACGTCATTCGCGGTCAGATCGGCGAAACGATCCCGAGGTGGCTCGTCCCGAGGACGTTCGCTGAATCGCTATCGAAGCGCATCATTGCGTTTCTCGTCATGTCGGAAGACCTGCCTGATCCGCGCAACAGAATTCGGCTCAACCGCCGGGGCGAAATCGTCCTCGACCATCGCTTCAACAACCTCGCCGGCCATAACCGGCTCGTGGCGAAGCTTGAAAGAACCTTGTGGTCCCTCGGACGAATCTGCGGCGCCGTCAAACAGAACCGCGCGCAACTCGACACGCTGCTGCCGCTCTATGGCACCGCGCATCAGTGCGGAACGCTTCGCATGGGCCGCGATCCGAAATCGTCGGTCGTCAACCCGTCGTGCAAGGCGCATGAGCTCCGCAATCTCTACGTCGCCGACACCAGCGTCTACGTCTCAAGCGCAGCCGTGAATCCCGCCCTCACCGCCATCGCCAATGCGCTCAGGGTCGGCGACATCATCAAGGAGCGACTCGCATGATACTGCATAGGATCGTCGCGCTTCTGCTTATCGGCTTCGCGTCGACCGTAACCGCATCATCCGCCCTCGCGGGTGCCCTCGTCGACCTCGCCAAATGGAGCGACGAAAGCACTATCCGCGTCGACCATTCAGCATGGGGCGCATTCCTGTCGAAATATGTCGTCGCCTCCCCGGACGGCGTCAATCGAGTCCGATACGGCGCAGTGACCGGCGAGGACCGCCAGCGCCTCGACGCCTATATCGCAACTCTCGCGACCGTCGATTCGACGTTGCTTGGCAAGGACGAAGCCTTCGCCTATTGGGCGAACCTCTACAACGCCCTGACTGTCGATCTCATCCTCGATCGCTACCCGGTCAAGAGCATTCGCGACATAAAACCGTCCCTGCTGGCGATCGGACCGTGGAAGATGACCGTCGTCACAGTGCATGGCGAGCAATTGTCGCTCGACGATATCGAGCACGGCATCCTGCGGGCCGCCTGGAAAGACAACCGGATACACTATGCGGTCAATTGCGCCTCCATCGGCTGTCCGAATCTGCGCGCGGAGCCCTTCACCGCCGATGATCTTGACGGAGCGCTAACTCAAGCGGCGCGCGACTATGTCAATCATCCCCGAGGCGCGCATTTTGACGAAGCCGGCCGGCTCGTCGTTTCGTCGATCTACGATTGGTACAGGGAGGACTTTGGCGGCTCTGAGCAGGGCGTCATCGATCATATGCTGCGATACGCCGGGCCAGGGCTGGCAGAGCGCCTGCAGCGCGCGCGCGGCATTGCAAGGTATGATTATGACTGGACACTCAACGATGCAAAATAGCCCGAAGAACAAGAGGGATCTCGCCGCTACGAAAACGGAAACGGATGAGAACTTCGAGCCGGCGGACTCGCCCAATCCCGCAACGTCAGGAATCGCAGAGCGGTTCCTGCCCATTGCGATCATTATCCTGGCGCTTGCTGGTTTCTTCGCCTTTGATCTCGACCGGTTCTTCACGATCGAGGCGCTGAGGGAGAATCGGGAATTCTTGCGGGCGCAAGTCGAAGCGAACTTCGCCGCGGCGATCGTCATCTTTGTTCTCGCCTACGCCGCAGCGACCGCCATCTCTTTCCCCGGCGCCTCAGCGCTAACGATCTTCGGCGGCTTCCTGTTCGGGCTCTGGGCGGGAACGGCCGCCGTCATCGTCGCGGCGACGACGGGTGCGTTCGTCATCTATCTTGCCGCACGCACGTCTCTCGGCGATCAGCTGCGCCGTCGCGCAAGCGGCTTCCTGGCGCGCATGGAGGCGGGTTTTCGGGAGAACGAGCTGTCCTACATGTTTCTCTTGCGCCTTGTGCCGATATTTCCGTTCTGGGCGATCAACATCGCGGCGGGGATCTTGAATGTGCGGCCGCGCATTTTTTTGATCGGGACGCTCTTTGGAATGATCCCCGGCACGTTCGTCTATGTGAGCATCGGCCATGGGCTGGGCTCAGTCTTCGACGCCGGACGCGAAATCACACTGAAGGGCGTTCTCTTCCGTCCGGAGACGCTCGTTCCGATCCTCGGCCTCTCCGCGCTGGCCGCGGCTCCGATCATTCTGAAGCGCTTCCGGCGCAAACCCGAGGAAGGCAAAAATTGACGAAGCATTCGACGATCAAGGCCGACCTCTGCGTGATCGGTGCGGGGTCCGGAGGACTTTCCGTGGCCGCGGGCGCCGTCCAGCTTGGCCTCAAGACCGTGCTGATCGAGCGTGGCGAGATGGGCGGAGACTGCCTCAACACGGGCTGCGTTCCATCGAAAGCCCTTCTCGCGGCCGCCAAACGGGCGGCGGCGCACCGAAAGGCGAACATCAAAGGCGTCGCTCCGCATGAGCCGGAGATCGACTTTTCGGCGGTCAAGGACCACGTCTTCGACACGATAAAGACGATCGCGCCCAATGACTCGCAGGAGCGTTTCGAGGGGCTCGGCGTAACAGTACTAAGGGAGTCGGCGCGTTTCACCGGCCTCGCGACGGTCGTCGCGGGCGGGAGAAGCGTGAGCGCGCGCCGCTTCGTAATCGCTGCAGGTTCCCGTTCGTCCGTCCCGCCGATACCTGGCCTCGACGAGGCCAAAGTCCTCACCAATGAGACGATTTTCGGTTTACGCCAAAAGCCGGATCATCTCCTCATCATCGGCGGCGGCCCAATCGGCATCGAGATGGCGCAAGCCCATGCCCGGCTCGGCTGTCGCGTCAGCGTTCTCGAAAAAGCGCGCATCCTGCCGCGAGATGACGCGGAGAATGTCGACGTCGTCCGCAACGCCCTGGAGCGCGACGGCGTCGCGTTTTTCGAGAATACGAAGATAATCTCCGTCGCGCACGGCCCACATGGTCACGCGGTGAACGCGGAGCGCGATGGAAAGGCGGTCCGCATCGAGGGCTCTCATCTTCTCGTCGCGGCGGGCCGCAAACCGAATGTCGAGGACCTCGAACTCGGCGCCGCCCGAATCGCCTATGATGAGAGAGGAATAAGGACCGACGCGCGGCTTCGCACGTCCAACAAACGGATATTCGCCGTCGGCGATATCGCGGGCGGGCCGCAATTCACCCACGCTGCCGGCTATCACGCCGGAGTCGTCATTCGCAATATCTGCTTCAAGCTGCCGGCGAAGGTCGACTACAGAGCATTGCCATGGGTCACTTACTGTGAGCCGGAGCTTGCGCAGGTCGGACTGACCGAGGCTGTCGCGCGCGAGAAGTACGGCGACGACATTAGAACCGTGACCTGGCCGTTTTCCGACAACGATCGCGCCATCGCCGAGGCCGAGCCTGAGGGAAGAATACGCATCGTCGCCAGAAAAGACGGCGCGCTTCTCGGCGCCTCGGTTGTCGGCCCCCACGCTGGCGAGCTCATCGGCCTGTGGGCGCTTGCGATTTCGGCCAAAGTGAAGTTGAGCGCCATAACCGCAATGATCGCTCCGTACCCGACCTTTAGCGAAATCAGCAAGCACGCCGCCGGCGCCTGGTTCACGCCCAGCCTGTTCAGCGATCGCACGAGAGCGATCATTCGAATTCTTCAAACGCTACCGCTTTAGCAGGATTCTTTTTCGCGTAAGCAGGCGGGAGTTGCGTCCACCCCGTATGTCGCAGTCCCGTGCGATGACCATTTGCCGGCGCGGCAAACCGCTCCGCGGTGGCCGCCCGCGCGGGTTGGCGAGCCTGCGATCTCATCGGACAAAGAAATTGTTCCGCTTTCGGCGCGTTCACCCCTCTCGCCTGTGAGCCCCGCAGCGAACTAGTCTCAATGATGTGATTCGCGCTCCACAGGCGCAACACTATGCTCGCAAGAGAATAAGGATTGGGACGTATGATGCGCAATGTTCTCGCGGTCGCGATTGCTCTGCTTTCGACAGTTTCCGTGCACGCAGCGGAGCACAGCCCGTCATCGCCTGCAACGGTCGAGAAGATCAAAGGCCTGATAGCCAGCCCTGACCGGCCTGACAGTCAACGAGCCAGAGACCAATACCGGCGACCGCTCGAAACGCTGACCTTTTGCGGCATTGAACCCCGGATGACCGTCGTAGAAATCTGGCCCGGCGGACAAGGCGCCTGGTATCGGCGGATCATAGAACCGCTCCTCGAGGAAGGCGGCGGCAGATATGCGCCTGTTGAAAGCCGCTCCACCTTTCCGGACCGGGTCGATGGCGTTCCCTATGGCGAGGCGGACATGGTTCTCGTGTTCCGCGCTCATGGTTTTATGATTTACGACAGGCCGGCGCAGGAATATATGAACGCCGTCTATTCAATGCTGAAGCCGGGCGGAATTTTCTGCATCGTCGATCATGCCGGCGACGAATCCATCCCTCAAGATCCCAAAGGCGTAAACGGCTACGTCAATGAGAGCCACTTTTTCATGCTGGCCAAACGCGCCGGCTTTAATATCCTCGCCGCCTCCGACCATAACCGCAATCCGAAAGACACGAAGGATCATCCTCACGGCGTCTGGTCGCTACCGCCGACCTTGCGCGGCTCGTTGCCCCTGACCCCCGGGAGGGCAAAATACCTAGAGATCGGCGAAAGTGATCGCTTCACGCATAAATACTACAGACCGGAGTAAGGACGGCCGCTCCGAACGCTTCGGTCAATCGCAGCAGGGGAGCTCAAAGTGCGCAGCGCCGCAGCCAAACTTTCGGTCTCGCTTTTTCTGCTTCGCGTTACCGTCGCTTTGGTTATGACGGTGTGGGCTGTCGATAAGATCGTCAATCCCGGCCACGCTGGCGCGGTTTTCTCTAATTTCTACGGAATCGAGGTCTCCGCCTCAGGCCTTGCTGTCATTGGAGGATTGCAGTTGGCGGTCATCGCCGCGTTTGTCGTCGGTCTATTCAGGACCATAACCTACGGAGCAGTGCTGTTGATGCACGCCGGCTCCACGCTTTCCTCCTGGCGGCAATATCTGGAGCCCTTCGATCAGCTGTTATTTTTCGCCGCATGGCCCATGCTTGCCGGCTGCGTTGCGCTGTTTCTTTTGCGCAAGGACGATGTCTTGTTCTCGCTTCACAAGCGATCTCAATCCCCCGGCCGCCCACAAGGCTGAGGAATTCTCGCCCCTTCGAAAAAATGCGAGGCCCCGAGCGGTGGTCTTCGAGGAGTTTTTTCTTATT
>JBFXBB010000059.1:0-11530 GCA_050183685.1 Amphiplicatus sp. | reverse complement strand
GATTCAAAACGGTCGTCGCGTCAAGTTGGGAGAAGGAGGTCGCCGGCGCGGGGTCCGTCAAATCGTCCGCCGGCACATAGATCGCCTGCACCGAGGTGATTGAGCCCTTGGTCGTCGTCGTGATGCGCTCCTGAAGCGCGCCCATGTCGGTCGCGAGCGTCGGCTGATAGCCGACCGCGGAAGGGATGCGCCCGAGAAGCGCCGAGACTTCCGAGCCCGCCTGCGTGAAGCGGAAGATATTGTCGACGAAGAAGAGAACGTCCTGGCCCTGGTCGCGGAAATATTCGGCGACGGTGAGGCCCGTGAGCCCGACGCGCGCGCGCGCGCCGGGAGGCTCGTTCATCTGGCCGTAGATGAGCGCGCATTTCGAGCCCGCCGCCGAACCGCCATGCTCATGCGGGTCCTTGTTGACGCCCGATTCGATCATCTCGTGATAGAGGTCGTTGCCTTCGCGCGTCCGTTCGCCGACGCCGGCGAAAACCGAATAGCCGCCATGCACTTTCGCGATATTGTTGATCAGCTCCTGAATGAGCACGGTCTTGCCGACGCCCGCGCCGCCGAAAAGGCCGATCTTGCCGCCTTTCGCATAGGGACACAGAAGATCGACGACCTTGATGCCGGTGACGAGAATTTCGGCTTCCGTCGATTGTTCGACAAAGGGCGGGGCTTCCTGGTGGATGCCGCGGCGCTCCTGATGCGGAATGGGGCCCGCCTCGTCGACCGGCTCGCCGATGATGTTCATGATGCGCCCGAGCGCGCCGTCGCCGACGGGAACCATGATCGGCTGGCCGGTGTCCTTGACTTTTTGGCCGCGAACGAGGCCTTCGGTCGAGTCCATCGCGATCGTGCGCACCGCGTTCTGGCCGAGATGCTGGGCGACTTCGAGCACCAGGCGATTGCCGTGATTCTCCGTCTCTAGGGCGTTTAGAATGGCCGGCAGGTGATCGTCGAAGACGACGTCGACGACGGCGCCGATGACCTGGCTGATGCGACCTTCTTTGCTCATGACTTCATCCTTCGTCTTTGATCGTTCGGCGAAAAAGCGATCATGTTAAAGCGCCTCCGCCCCGGAGATGATCTCGATCAGCTCCTTGGTGATCTGGGCCTGGCGGGCGCGGTTATAGGAAAGCGTCAATTTGTCGATCATGTCGCCGGCGTTGCGGGTCGCGTTGTCCATCGCGGTCATGGAGGCGGCCTGCTCGGAGGCGACATTTTCAAGCAGCGCCCGGAAAATCTGCACGGCGACATAGCGCGGCAGAAGCGCTTTCAGAATCCCCGCCTCGTCCGGCTCATAGTCATAGACGGCGCCTTTGAGGTCGGGGGGCGCGACGCCCCCTGCTTCAGAAGAATCCGGGGCCTTCGCCGGAATGATCTGCTGCGCGGTCGGGACCTGAGAGACGACATTCTTGAACTTGCCGTAGAAGAGCGTCGCGACGTCGAATTCGCCGGCGTCGAACATCGACAGGACGCGGTCGGCGATTTGATGAGCCTCGCCGAAGCCGATGCTGCGCACCTGCGTGAAGTCCGTCTTCCAGACGATGAGATCGCCATAAAGACGTTTTAGCTGGTCATTGCCCTTGCGGCCGACCGTGATGATTTTTGCGGTCTTGCCGTCGCGCTGAAGCATGGCGAGATGCTCGCGCGCCTTTCTGACGATCGAAGAGTTGAAGGCGCCGCAAAGCCCCTTGTCCGCCGTCGCGACGATGAGGAGATGCGTCTTGTCGCTCCCCGTCCCGCGCAGGAGCGTCGGCGCGTTCGGATGATCCTTCGCGGCGGCGGAAAGATTGGCGAGCACCGCCTCCATACGCTCCGTATAGGGGCGCGATTCCTTCGCCCGCTCCTCGGCCCGGCGGAGCTTCGCCGCCGCGACCATTTGCTTGGCGCGCGTAATCTTCTGCGTCGACTTGACGGAGGAGATGCGGTTTTTGAGGGCCTTGAGGCTAGGCATGAAAGGCCTCGCCTACAGGGAAACTGCGGCGCACGCGGCCCATGCTTCGAGACGCGGGCTTTGCCCGCTCCTCAGGATGAGGCTTCAGATCGTCGCAACTCAGCACAGCCTTATCCTGAGGAGGCGCGAAGCGCCGTCTCGAAGGATGGGCCGAGAACTCCCGTGGCCTGCTCATCACGCGAACTTCTTCACAAAGGCGTCGAGGATTTCGGCGAGCTTCTTCTCCGTCGCGTCGGACAGCGCCTTTTCTTCGCGTATCGTCTTCAAGAGCCCGGCGTGATCGGCGTGAAGATGGCGCAACAGCTCCTGCTCGAACTCGCGGACGCGGTTCTTCGCCAGCTTGTCGAGATAGCCCCTGACGCCCGCGAAAATGACGCAGACCTGCTCTTCGACCTGGAGGGGAGAGAACTGGGCCTGTTTCATCAATTCTGTGAGGCGGTCGCCGCGGTTCAAGATTCGCTGCGTCGTCGCGTCGAGATCGGAGCCGAACTGGGCGAAGGCGGCAAGCTCCCTGTACTGAGCAAGCTCGCCTTTGATCTTGCCGGCGACCTGTTTCATCGCCTTGACTTGCGCCGAGGAGCCGACGCGCGAAACCGAAAGACCGACATTCACCGCGGGCCTTATGCCTTGATAGAAAAGATCCGTTTCGAGGAAGATCTGGCCGTCGGTGATCGAGATGACATTGGTCGGGATATAGGCCGAGACGTCGTTCGCCTGCGTCTCGATGATCGGGAGCGCCGTCAAGGAGCCCGCGCCGTGGTCTTCATTGAGTTTCGCGGCGCGTTCGAGAAGCCGCGAATGCAGATAGAAAACGTCGCCCGGATAGGCCTCGCGGCCCGGCGGGCGGCGCAGCAAGAGCGACATCTGGCGATAGGCGACGGCCTGTTTCGAAAGGTCGTCGTAAACGACAAGGGCGTGCATGCCATTGTCGCGGAAATATTCGCCCATCGCGCAGCCGGCGAAAGGCGCGAGGAACTGCAAGGGCGCGGGCTCCGAGGCCGTCGCCGCGACGACGATCGAATAGTCCATCGCGCCATTGTCTTCGAGCGTTTTCACGATCTGCGCGACGGTCGAGCGTTTCTGGCCGATCGCGACATAAACGCAGTAAAGTTTTTTCGACTCGTCGCCCGAGGCGTTGATGTCCTTCTGGTTCAAAATCGCATCGACGCAGATCGCGGTCTTGCCGGTCTGGCGGTCGCCGATGACGAGCTCCCTCTGGCCGCGCCCGATCGGGATCATGGCGTCGATCGCCTTGATCCCCGTCTGCATCGGTTCGTGCACGGATTTCCTCGGCAGGATGCCGGGAGCCTTCACATCGACGATGCGGCGCTCGGCCGCCTCGATCGGGCCCTTGCCGTCGATCGGATTGCCGAGGGGGTCGACGACGCGCCCCAAGAGGCCCTTGCCGACCGGCACGTCGACGATCGCCTTCGTGCGCCTGACGGTGTCGCCTTCCTTGATCTCGCGGTCCTCGCCGAAGATGACGACGCCGACATTGTCGGCCTCCAGGTTGAGCGCCATGCCTTTGACGCCGTTCGCGAACTCGACCATCTCGCCCGCCTGGCACTCGTCGAGGCCATAGACGCGGGCGATCCCGTCGCCGACGGACAAGACCTGGCCGATTTCCGAGACTTCGGCGTCGCGGCCAAAATCCTTAATCTGGGCTTTCAGGATTGAGGAGATTTCTGCGGCGTTGAGCTCCATGGGCGTCAGGCCTCTTTCATCACGGATTTCAGTCGGTTGAGTTTGGTTCTGAGAGACGAGTCGATCATTTTCGAGCCGATTTTGACGACAAGGCCCCCGAGAAGCTCGGGGTCGACCCGCGTCGTCAGATTGACGGCCTTGCCGACGATCGATTCGATTTCGGTCCGCAGACGCTTTGTCTGCTCGTCGCTGAGCGGCAGGGCGGAGGCGGCGTCCGCGCCGATCTCGCCGCGATGCTTGGCGAGGCGCGCGACGAAGGCGGCGATCATGGCGCGAAGCGCAAAGAGGCGCCGGTTCTTGGCGGCGAGCAGCAAAAAGTTCCGCGTCAGCGGATTGAGCCTGGCTTTGTCCGCCAAGGCCGCGACGCCGCGCTGCTGATCCTCCGCGCCATAGACCGGACTTCTCAGAAAGGTCCGCAAGTCGGGCGAGGCGTCGATCGCCGCCTGGAGCGCCTTCAGATCCGACTCAACGCTGTCGAGCGCGCCGGCTTCCAGCGCCAGATCGAACAGCGCGCCGGCATAGCGCGCGGCGACGCCGGATATCGGGCCGGCGACCGGGCCAGCCGCCGCCGGGGCTTGCGCTGAGGCATGTCCGTCAGACATCGGGCCGTCGGCTCCTGTCGGGAACGGCGTCCTTTGTGGTTTTCAGGACGCTAACACGTTGAAATTTTTAGCAATTCCAGGGACAAGATCAGCGCGCCCGCCGCCCCTGGCTGCGAAGTCGGCGCGGGATAGCATGAGCCCTGACGCGACGCAACAAGAGCGCCTGCGGCGGAATGGCCGGAATAGGCAGGAGGCAAGCAGGCAGTAGGGAATGGGGAATGGAAGCAGCCCAGCAATTCTACTATGCTTCCCATTATCGTCCATTGCCCCATTCGCCCATGCCGCCGCCCGAGATCTTCGACCGCACGCGCCTGCGCCATGCGCGGGAGAAAACGGCGCCGCTTTTTCATGCGCATGATTTTCTGCATCGCCGCGCAATGGCCGATATTGTCGACCGGCTCGAAAGCGTGACCCGCTCCTTCGAGCGGGCGGCCTTTTACGGCGTCGGCGAGCTTGTCGATCTGCTGACGCCGGAATGCGGCGTCGGCTGGACCCTCCATGCCGATCTCGCCGCCGAGCGGACGGACGGGCGCCGGCCCGCGCTCGTCGCCGATGAAGAGCGTTCGCCCTTCGCGCCCGAAAGTCTCGATCTCGTGGTCAGCCTCCTCACCTTGCATGACGCAAACGATCTTGTCGGCGCGCTCGCGCAATGGCGGGCGGCGCTGAAGCCCGACGGACTTTTCATCGCCGCCCTTTTCGGCGAGGAGACCCTATGCGAGCTTAAATCCGCGCTTTATCGCGCCGAGTCGGAACTCGCGGGCGGGGTCAGTCCGCGCCTGCCGCCCTTCGCCAGCCTCAAGGATCTTGGAAGCGCGCTGCAGCGCGCCGGCTTTGCGCTTCCCGTCGCCGATCTCGATCATGTCACTGTGCGCTATGGAGAGCCCTTGCGTCTCCTCAAGGATCTTAAAGGCATGGGCGAGACAAACGCATTGAAGACCCGCGCGCGTCCGCTCGGGCGCCGGGCGATCGCGCAGACGCTCCGCCAATTCGCCGCCGAGGGCGGCGCGGCGCGGTTCGACATCGTTTATTTAACCGGATGGGCGCCGCATGAAAGCCAGCCGGTTCCGCTCAAGCCCGGCTCGGCGCGGCGGTCGCTTGCCGAGGCCGTGCGAAAATCCGGTTAGAGCGAGCGGGCGGCCCTATTCCATCGCATCGGCGATCGTCGAATACATGTCGCCGGTCGAGTCGGTGTAGCCTCGGATGGCGCTGACCACGGCGAGAAAGATCAGGGCGACGATGAGGCCGTATTCGATCGCCGTCGCGCCGCGCTCATCGCCTGCAAATTTCCGTGCGGCGCCGGCGAGGCGCCGATTTTGAACGCCGGCTTTCTCCGTGAGCCCGGTCATAGAAAATCCCTCAATTGCGCCGCGAGCGGCCGGTCGGCGGGCGGCATGGCGTAGTCGGCGAAACGGTTGGGAAAAGCCCAGGCGATTTGCTGCGCCTCGACCGCTCTTGGCGTTCCCTCCCATTTTCGGCACAAAAACAATGGCATCAAAAGGTGAATGCCCGACGAACGCCCCGAACCGGCGCAGGAGGCGAAGGAAAACGGCGCCAGACAGGCCGGCGACACCCGGATGTCGAGTTCCTCCCCGAGTTCGCGCGCCAGCGCCGCCTCCGGCGTTTCGCCGTCCAGCAGCTTGCCGCCGGGAAACTCCCATAGCCCGCCCATCTCCTTTCCTTCCGGCCGTTGCGCCAAGAGGACCCGTCCGTCACGATCGACCAGCGCGCAGGCGGCCACGATCAAGAGCTTCGCCATCTTTTCGCCTCAATCTTAGTCGCGCTGGCGTTGCCGGCGGGTTTCCGGGAAAGCAAAAAATTTAAGAACCCGGCTCGCCGCCGGGCCGGAGCGCGCCGACAGGCGCCGCCGGGGTCGGTTCGGCCGGATAATAGACGACGTCGTGGTCCTTTTTGAGCGCGGCGAGCGTCGCGTCGATCGTGCGCCGCGTCAGAAAGCGGCGAATGCCGTCCTCGACCGCCGCGAGCGGCACGCCGGCGCTGCGCCGCCGGTCGAGAACCTCAAGAACATGCCAGCCGAATTCCGTCGCGAAGATCGGGGCGTAGTCGCCGACGGGCGTCGAAAAGGCGGCGGCCGCGAGCGTCGCCTCGCGCGTGTCGCGCGTGAAATAGCCGAGATCGCCGCCGATCATCGCGGTCGAGCGGTCAAGCGATCGGCGCCGCGCCAGATCCTCAAAGGACGCGCCCGCCTTGAGCTGGGCAAGGATCTCTTCAGCTTCCGCGCCCGTTTCGACGACGATATGACGCGCGCGGACTTCGTCGCCGAGACGCGTGATGTCGGACTGGGCGCGATAGAGCCGCGCCACGGCGTCGTCGGTGACGGTCTCGGCGAGACGTTCTTCCATATAGGCGGCGGCGAGGATCCGGTCGCGCGCGGCGCCGAGCTGGCGGGTGACCGCGGTCTGGCGGTGGAGCCCCTCGTCAAGGGCGGCGCGGGCGAGCAGACGCTGCTCGACATAGGCCTCGACCAGCTCGCGGTCGAAAGCGGCCTTGGCGGTCAGCGTCTCGCCCTCGCGCAAGGCGCCCGAGGCGAGCGCCGCGGCGGCGACTTCGGACAGATGCACATAGCGGCCTTCGATGCGCGCCAGAATCGGATCGTCGAGATCGACCGGCGGGCGGCCCTCGCCGCCCGCGTCGAATTCGGCCGGCGCGAAACGCAACTCGTCGATGATCCATAAGGCGGCGATGATCAGAAAGACCCCCGAGATCGCCGCATAAGCGCGCCCGGCGCGGCTCGGAAGCCAGCCGGCGAGATCCTCGAAGGCGGACGCCATGACCAAGACGATGGCGACAAGCGAGCGCCAGGCAAGGCTCGCGCCGAGCTTTGCGCCCCGCCAGAGCGCCGAATCGAGCGCGGCGGCGAGCCGCCACGTCGTTGCGACAAGCTTGCCCGCCCCGCGCGCCGCCGCGACGACGAGACGCCAGACGAATCCGACGGCGCCGCGCGCCAGACGAAATAAGACGGCCCCGGCGGCCCGTTCTCGCTTGGCCTCGAATTCCTGTCCGTCCGGCGTCTTCATCGCGTGTTTCTTCCGGTTTCGTTGACAGTCCCAAGGGCGCTGCTTATCTCTGCCGCACCCCCAGGAGGCCGCCTCGCACAAGGGCTGATTTCGTCCTATGCCGCAAGGGGCCGCGCCGCTGCGCGGTCTCGCAAACCGCGGTCCGGCAAGGCACGGTCTCGCAAAGTCAATGACCACATCGGCGAATGCGCCGACAAGGCAAACCGTTCATGGCGCTTCTCGGCATCGCAAGAAAGATTTTCGGGTCTTCCAATGACCGCCGCCTCAAGCCCTTATGGCGCCGCATAGAAGCGATCAATGCGCTCGAAGAGGACATCGCCAAGCTTTCGGACGACGAGTTGAAGGCGAAAACGGCCGAATTCCGCCAACGTTTCAAGGACGGCCAAAGCCTCGACGCCCTGCTCGAAGAGGCGTTCGCCTGCGTCCGCGAGGCGGCCAAACGCGCCCTCGGCCAGCGCCATTACGACGTCCAGCTCCTGGGCGGCATGGTCCTCCATGCCGGCGAGATCGCCGAGATGAAGACCGGCGAGGGCAAGACGCTCGTCGCGACGCTCCCGGTCTATCTCAACGCCCTGACGGGGCGCGGCGTCCATGTCGTCACCGTCAACGACTATCTGGCCAGCCGCGACGCCGAATGGATGGGCCGCGTCTATGAACGCCTCGGCATGAAGGTCGGCTGCATCGTCCACGGCCTCAACGACCTTGAGCGCCGCGAGGCCTACGCCGCCGACATCACTTACGGAACGAACAACGAATTCGGCTTCGACTATCTGCGCGACAATATGAAGTCCTCGATCGAGGAGATGGTGCAGCGCGGTCACCATTACGCCATCGTCGACGAGGTCGATTCGATCCTGATCGACGAAGCGCGCACCCCCCTCATCATCTCCGGGCCGACGGACGACAAGTCCGAACTCTATATAACGATCGACAGCCTCATCCCGCAGCTCGAAGAAGGCGACTATGAGATCGACGAGAAAGCGCGCTCGGTCGTCCTCACCGAAGAAGGCAATGAGCGCATTGAAGGGCTGTTGAAAAACGCCGGCATGCTGCAAGGCGACAGCCTTTATGACGCGGTCAACATCTCGATCGTCCATCACGTCAATCAGGCGCTCAAGGCCCACAAGATTTTCCAGAAGGACAAGGACTATATCGTCCGCGGCGACAAGGTCGTCATCATCGACGAATTCACCGGCCGGATGATGGAGGGTCGGCGCTGGTCCGACGGCCTGCACCAGGCGGTCGAGGCCAAAGAGAAGGCCGCGATCCAGCCCGAAAACCAGACCCTCGCCTCGATCACCTTCCAGAACTATTTCCGCCTCTATGAAAAGCTCGCCGGCATGACCGGCACCGCGCTCACCGAAGAGGCCGAATTCGGCGATATCTACAAGCTGACCGTTTCGGAAATCCCGACCAACAAGCCCGTCGCCCGCCTCGACATGGATGACGAGCTTTATATGACCGCGGAAGAAAAATATAAGGCGATCGCCGTGCAGATCGCCGATTGCGTCAAGCGCGGCCAGCCTGTGCTCGTCGGCACGGTCTCGATCGAAAAGTCCGAGCATCTCTCGCGCCTTCTCCATGACAAGCCGTTCTTCAAGACGGTCGCGAAGTCGCTGCGCGGCCACGCCAGCGAGCTCAAAGACAAGGACGGCGAGCTCAAGGCCGAGATCGAGGAAAAGGCGGCGTTTCTCGAACAGCTTTCAAACAAGAAAACGCCGATCCCGCATAACGTCCTCAATGCGCGCTATCACGAGCAGGAGGCCGAGATCGTCGCCGATGCGGGCGCGCCGGGCGCGGTGACGATCGCGACCAACATGGCCGGCCGCGGCACCGACATTCAGCTCGGCGGCTCGGTCGACAAGCAGCTTCTCGACCATCTCGAAGACGGCGACGACGAAGAGACGATCAAGCGGAAGCGCGCCGAGATCGAGGCGCGCATCGCCGAAGCGAAGAAAAAGGCGCTCGACGCGGGCGGGCTGTTCGTTCTGGCGACCGAGCGCCATGAAAGCCGGCGCATCGACAATCAGCTGCGCGGCCGGTCGGGCCGGCAGGGCGACCCCGGCACGACGAAATTCTTTCTCTCGCTCGAAGACGATCTGATGCGGATCTTCGGCTCGGGCATGGAGAAGATGCTCAAGCGCTTCGGCGTCAAGCCCGACGAATCGATCGAGCACCCCTGGTTCACCAAGGCCGTCGAAACCGCGCAGAAAAAAGTCGAGCAGCGAAATTTCGACATCCGCAAAAATCTGTTGAAATTCGACGACGTCATCAACGACCAGCGCAAGGCGATTTTCGAGCAGCGGATCGAGTTCATGTCGTCGGCGGCCGTCGACGACATCATCGCGGATCTGCGCGCCGAGCTCGTCAACGATCTCGTCGCCGAGCATGTCCCGGCCAAGAGCTATGCCGAGCAATGGGATGTCGAGGGTCTCGAAAAGGCCGTCGAGGAAATATTCGGCCGGCGCGCGCCCATCGCCGACTGGGCGAAAGAGGAAGGCGTCGCCGACACCGAAATCAGCGAAAGGCTGCTTGAGGAGACGAGCCGCCTTTACGCGCAGCGCGCCGCCGAGATCGGCCCCGACACGATGCGCCGCATCGAGAAGGCGTTTTTGCTGCATGTGCTCGACACCAATTGGCGCGAGCATCTTCAGCAGCTCGACCATCTGCGCTCGGTCGTCTGGATGCGCGGCCATGCGCAGCGCGACCCGATCAACGAGTTCAAGACGGAAGCCTTCGCCCTGTTCGAGACCCTGCTCGACGGCCTCCGGCGCGACGTGACGCGGATGCTGATGCATGTGCAGGTCAGGGCCCCCGAGGAGGCCGTCCCCGAAAAGCGGCCGCAGCGCATGGTCGAAAGCCACGCCGATCCGCTGACGGGCGAGAACGAGATGGCCCTCGCCGAGGCCCGCGGCGCCTCGGCCGGCGCCGGCACCATGTATGCGCGCGCGCGCGCCGCGACGGTCGATCCGCAAAATCCCGAAACCTGGGGGCGCGTGGCGCGCAACGCCCCCTGCCCCTGCGGCTCGGGACAGAAATTCAAGGCCTGCCACGGGCGGATTTAGGGCGTTTTCACCGAATCGCCGATCTTAAGACGTCTTACCGGAAAAGCCCGCGTCTTCCGCCCTGAAAACCGCCTCGTCGTAAAGCCCAGCCGGCGCCGTCAGGCGGCGTCGGAGCATATAGAGCGCGACAAGCGCCTGAAGAATGGCGACGAACAGGAAGGCGTGCGTCGTCGTCAGCGGCGTCTCGGTCACAAGCAGCGCGGCGACGGCGCCCGCGATCGCCGCCAGCGCATTCAGCATGTTGCTCGCGGCCATGATGCGCGCGCGCGTCTCCTCCGGGGCGCGGCGCTGGATCGCGGCCTGCAAGGGCACGATGAAAAGGCTCATGCAAAGCGCCGATAGGAGCAGGCTCGCGGCGAGCCCCAGGCCGGCGGGCGTCTCGAAGAAAGCCGCGATCGTCGGCGCTTGGCCTTTTGCGGCCGCGCCCGTCAGCAAGACGACCGTCGAGGTCGCCGCCGCCCCCGCGCCGAGCCCCGCGCCCGAGAGGCGAAAGCCGCTGCGGCGTTTCGAAGCGAGCGCGGCGCAAAGCGCGCCCGCGCCCGCCCCGACCGCGAACAGCCCCATCATCGCATTGGCGACGGTCCCGCCCGCGCCGAGCGCGTCCCGCGCATAAAGCGGCGTCAGCACGGTGATATGGGTCGAGACGAGATAGAAAAAGGCAAGGCCCAGCATCGGCCTCGCCACGCCCGGCGCGGAAAAAGCAGCCGTCAGGATACGGACCGTTTCCGGCGGAACCCGCCAGTCTATCTTGAGCGCCGGCGCGTCGGCCGTCGCCGTCCGGGGCGCAAGACGCGCCGCGAGCCAGCCGACGAAGGAGGCCGCAAGCAGAACGCCGGCCACGACCCGTCCGCCCCCCGGCGCCGCGATGAAAAGGCCGCCGAGCAAGAGGCCGACGAGAATGGAAACGAAAAGGCCCGCGTTGAAATAGGCGTTGGCGCGGATGAGCTCCTCGGTTCCGAAATATTTCGGCATGACGGCAAGCCGCGCCGGGCTGAAAAAGGCCGACTGCGTCGCCATCGCGAACAAGGCGACGACGAGCCAAAGGCCGCTATTCAGAAGAAAGCCGCCGGCGGCGAAAGCCATGATCAGGAGTTCGGCGAGCTTGGTCCGCCGGAACATCAGCGACGATTCATATTTGTCGGCGAGGAGGCCCGCGAGCGGCGAGAAGACGACCAT
>JBFXBB010000058.1:0-11564 GCA_050183685.1 Amphiplicatus sp. | reverse complement strand
CGGGCTGGCGTTCGTCGGGCGCGCCTTTGAGGCGGATGTCGCCAGCGTAACGGCGCTCTTCGGCGACGCCGAACGCATCGCGCATCGAGCCGGCGACGACTTCCATCTTCACGCGGTCCTGAATCGAATAGGAGACGATCAGGACGAAGAAGCAGACCAGGATCGTCATCACATCGGCATAGGTGATGAGCCAGCCGCCGGCGGGCCGGAATCCTTTTCGGACAGCGCGGCGGACGGCGCTCACGCCGGCGCCGTGACAAAGGAGCCGCGCGCTTTCTCCGGCAGATAGACGATCAGCATGTCGGTGATCGCGTCGGGCGAACGGCGTTCGGCGACCTGGCACAGCCCGTCAATGATCAGCGAGAGATTGGTCTCCTGCGCTTCGAGCTTCATCGCCAGCTTGTCGGCGATCGGAAGCGCGATGACATAAGCGACAAGCGCGCCGTAAAGCGTCGTCAACAGGGCGATCGCCATCGCAGGGCCGATGGTCGAGGGATCGTCCATCGTCCACAGCATTTTTACGAGGCCGACAACGGTGCCGATCATGCCGAAGGCGGGCGCGGCCTCGCCAAGGGCGCGGAAGATTTTCTCGCCGTCGACAAGGCGCTCGATTTCGAGCTCGCGCTCGCGCGAAAGCTGCGCCCGCAAATGGTCCGTTGGCAGACCGTCCGCGATCATCTGCTTTCCCCGCGCGAGGAACGGATCGGAGACGATTGCGCGCTCAAGGCCCATCGGCCCCTGGCGGCGCGCGATATTGGCGAGGTTGCGCACATCCTCAAGGAGGTCGCTCGGACGGCGGCGGTGGTCGAAAAAGGCCGTGCGCGCGCCGGTCCCGAAGGCGGCGAGGACCTCGTCGATCGGGAAGCGCAGCACTGTCGCCGAGACGGCGCCGCCAATGACGATGAGAAAGGCCGGCATGTTCGCGAAGACAGCGACCGCGCCGCTCATCGCGATCGCGAGGCCGACGACAAACAGTCCGGCGAAGACGCCGCCGATCGTCGCGAGATCGATGCGCATGAGAAAGGCCCTTTGCTAGCCGGACGACATTAGGGGCCGCAAGGTAAAGGGGGCGCTTAGGCGTTGCTTAAAATGCGTTCTATCCCCAGGGACCGCGCGCTGCGGCGGCTTGCGGCGCAGCCCCCGCCATCGCCATCAGCCGGTCGATCCGGTTTTGCGTTGCGGGATGGGTCGAAAAGAGAGAGTCGACGCCGCGCCCGGACAAGGGATTGACGATCATCATCTGGCCGGTCTCCGGATGGCGCTCGGCGAATTCGTTCGGAATCGCGGCGGCGCCGTTCGAGATCTTGGCAAGCGCCGAAGCGAGCCAGTCGGGCCGGCCGCAAATTTCCGCGCCGATTCGGTCCGCCTCATATTCGCGGCCGCGGCTGATCGCCATCTGCACGAGCGCGGCCGCGAGGGGGCCGAGGATCATGATCGCGATCGCGCCAACGAGCCCGCCGCCATTGTTGCGATTGCCGCCGAAGAAAAACGCGAAATTCGCCAAGGTCGTGATCGCGCCGGCGATCGTCGCCGTCACGGTCATGGTGAGGGTGTCGCGATTCTTCACATGGGCGAGTTCATGCGCCATCACGCCGGCGATTTCTTCATCGCTCAGCCGGCGGAGAAGGCCGCTGGTCGCGGCGACGGCGGCGTGCGCCGGGTCGCGCCCCGTCGCGAAGGCGTTCGGCTGTTCGGAATCGATAATGTAGATTTTCGGCTGCGGCAGGCCGGCGCGCTCGGCAAGGCCCGTCACGATCTCCGCATAGCGCCGCACCGCGCCGGAGCCGTGGCGCGGATCGACCTCCTCGGCGCGGTATAGGCGCAGCACGATCTTGTCGGCGTTCCAATAGGCGAAGACATTCGTCGCGGCCGCAAAGGCGAGGGCGAGCGCCATGCCGCCCGCGCCGCCGAGCATAAGGCCGACGCCGCCGAACAGCGCCGTCAGCGCGGCGAGCAGCATGAAGGTGCGGATATTCATTGACGAGCGTCTCCCGTGACAATTGCGCCAAGCGCGGCTTATATGTGCGCGGCAAGAAAGCGCTTCAATATGGCCGACAAGCCCTCGCCGCTTCCGCCCGCCGCCGAGCGCGCGCTCGCCGAAGCCGAGGCGCGCCGCAAGAAAGCGTGCGCGGCGCCAAGGCCGGTCGAACGGGACGGCCCAAAAGGGGCCGAGCCGACCCGTTTCGGCGACTGGGAGCGCAATGGCCGCGCGATCGATTTTTAGCCTATGGTCCCCGCGCGAGCCCGCGCCACGCTCTTTAAGCTGGTTCGCATGGGACGGCGTTCCGATTGGGCTGGGCCGCAATCGAGCCGTCCGGACAGTGGTTGGCTGACGCGCCGACGCCGAATTTTGCGATTGCCGAATGAAAGGCGGGTCGCTACTTATACGAGTATATGAGTCATATTTATATATTTTTGGTTGCGTTCGTTCTGTTTCCGGCCGGGGCGGCGGCGCGATCAATCCTCCCGGGGCCAGCGCCTGCGCGGGTGGAGAGCGTCCTCGACGGCGACACCATCAGGGCGCGCGTCACCATTTGGATCGACCAGGAAATCCTGGTCGCGGTGCGGGTCGCCGGCGTCGACGCGCCTGAGCGCCGCGGCGCGAATTGTCCTGCCGAACGCGAGCAAGCCGAAAAGGCGCGCGCTTTCACGCTGCGCTTCTTCGCCGACAACCGCGCCATGTTGCGTGACATCCGCTACGACAAATATGGCGGCCGGGTTGTCGCCCGCATCGAGAATGCGGCGGGGGAAGATCTCGCCGCCGCGCTGCGCAAGGCGGGCTTTGCGGTCGATTTCGGCGCGGCGGCCTGGTGCGCGCCGCCTAGATCATGATGCGTGATTTCGCGATCACGCATCATGATCTAGCGGTAAAACGTCGTCTCGTTCCCGGTGAATTTCCAATTCTCGCCAAGGTCGAGGCAGGAAAGAATATCGTCGCGCGCTTCCATTTTCATGAGCGCCGCCCCGTTCTCCGCCGTCGACAACGCCAGCAAGATCACGCCGTTGATTTGTGGGCCGACGAAATTCGCGCGCAGGCGCTCATAGCAATAGGTCTCGCCTTCGCGCACTTTGTAAAAGGGCGCGTTGATGCGCCCGTCGCCGCTGTCGAAAGTAAGAAAATCCTGCGCCGCCGCCTGGCGTTCGGCGTCGAGTTTCGGCGCGAGCGCCACCATGTCGGGCGTGAAGGATTTCAATCGCCCATGCAGCGCGAAGATAAGACGCGACGTATCGATCGCATCGGGGGCGAGCGCGATGGCGCTCACCTTGTTCGTCACCGCATTATGCGTGGCGTCGGTGAACCAGGCGCCTTGCGCGGTCGTCGGCACATCGGCGAGCGCGGCGCGGCACGCATTTTCGCCCTTGACACGGCGCATGCCCCAACTGTCGCCAAGCTTTTCGGCCCATTCTTCCCGCAAACCGCGCGGCAAATAGTCAAGGGCGCAGCGCGCGCGCGAATGATCGATCGTGATCGCCTTGAGGAGCGACGGCGGCGCATCGAGGACGGCGGCCGCTTCATACGGATTCTCCCGATAGCGCTCAGGACGCGGCATCGCCGCCGGCGCCGCGGCAAGATCCTGCAAGCCGACATCGAAACCGTCCGACGCGCCGAGAATATCGCCTTCCTTGACGCGAATATGCGTCTCTCGCGCAAGATGGTCAGGTCCGCCGATCTCAGTGAAAGCGGCGAGCCCGCCGGCGCGGCGCAAGATGTCGCCATTGATCGTGTCGAGATTGTCGTAATAGAGCGCGACCTTCTCGCATGGCTTGAAGCGCAAGGTCCAGCGCTCGCCGAGCGCAACGCCCGCCTCGTTGCGCAAGAGCCGTCGCTCGATCGCGACAATCTCGGCGCGGGCGGGCGCAAGGGCGCTGGTGCGCCGGCGCGTAAAGGCGGTCGCGCCCTTCTTCGTATTGATGCGGATATAGGGGGTCGGCAATGGCTCGCCTGGCGCCGTCACCGCGCCGAGCGGCGAAATCGACAAGACATCCTCGATCGGGGCGAAGGCGCCGGTCAGCGGCGTCTCTCCGACGGCGCAGGCGCGTTCCGCGCGCGGCGCAGGATCGGGCCCGAGCGCGGCCGCTTTCGCGGCCACGCGCCGGCCGGCGTCCGGCTTCATGATGACCGCCCCCAGCAACGCGGCCGCCGCCAGCGTCGCGGCGAGGCGGGCGTAGTACCCCATGCCCAACATCAGCATCCCCGCTGCCAGTCCGACTATAGACGCTGCAACAGATCGGGGCGAGTCATGTTCCGATCACTCCGCGCCGTCTTTTGCAGGCGCTGCGGCTAGCCCCGCCAGAAGGCCGGGGCGAAAAGAACGATGACCGTGAAAAATTCCAGACGGCCGAGCATCATGCCGGCGGCCATCAGCCATTTTGCTCCGTCTGGAAGGCTGGCGAAATTTCCCGCCGGGCCGACCGTCTCGCCAAGACCGGGGCCGACATTGGCGATCGCCGTCCCCGCCGCCGAGATCGCGGTCACGACGTCGAGCCCAAAGCCGGCCAAAAGCACGGAGAGAGTCGCGAAGGAGGCGAAATAGACGAAAAAGAAGCTCAACACCGAGACGAAGACGTCATCGGACAAGGGCCGGCCATTATAGTGGGCGATGAAGACGCCATTGGGGTGGGCGAGCCGGCGCGCATAGACGCTAAGCGCGGCAAGCGCCACTTGGAAGCGGAACACCTTAAGCCCGCAGCTCGTCGAGCCGGCGCAACCGCCGATAAACATGATTGCAAAGAAGAACCCCACGGAAAAGGCGCCCCAATTTCCATAGTCGGACGAGACGAAACCCGTTCCCGTCATGACCGAAACGACGTTGAACGTCGCGAGACGGAAAGCGAGGAAAGGCTCCACCTCGAACCGGCTATAGAGATAGACCGTCATCACGGCGATGAGGATGACAAGAAGGCCGATGAAGAACTGAATCTGGCTGTCTTCGAAAAGCCGCCGCCACGCCCCGCGCAACGCGGCGGCGAGGAAGATGCCAAACGGCAAACTGCCGATCACCATGAAAAGCGCAACGACAAGGTCAAGGGGCGCGCGGCCGGAATAAAGGAAAGCCCCGAGCGAGGCGTCCCTCGTCGAAAAGCCGCCGGTCGAGATCGTTGCAAGCGCATGATTGACCGCATCGAAGGCGGACATGCCGAAGGCCCAGAGCAGCATGAAACAGAGCGCGGTGAAGAATACATAGATGACGGAAAGCGCGAGCGAATACTGCGCGGCGTTGGCGATGAATTTCTCCGAAATATCCCAAGCTTCGTTTTTGAAGATCTGCATGCCGCCGACTTTCAGGGCCGGCAGCACGGCGAAAGCCATGATGATGACGCCGACGCCGCCGAACCATTGCAGCATCGAACGCCAGAGAAGGACGCCGGGCGGGGCGTCGTCGAGCCCGACAATGACGGTCGAGCCGGTCGTCGTGATGCCGGACATCGCCTCAAAAAAGGCGTCGGCGTAGCTGAGCTTCAGCGCGCCGATCGCAAGCGGCATCGCCCCGAAAATAGCGAGCACAAGCCAGGTGACGCTCGTTAAAAGAAATCCTTGACGCGCATTGAGGGAATCGATCGGTCCCCAGCTCGCCGCCGCCGCGCCGCCGCCGATGAAAATCGTGACGATCGCGCTCGTCGCAAAGGCGGTCCAGTCCTGCCGGTGCGCCGGATCGCGCGCCAGGAGATCGGCGAGCATCGGGATCAGCATCGTCGCGCCGAGCGCGGCGAGGAGCGCGCCCGCGACCAGAAAGACAGGACGGAAAGTCTGCATCACGCTCCGTTGATAAACCGCGCCGGGCGAAAAGGCGCAATCCGGCGCTTCGCGGGACGCCAACGCAATCCTTAGAGGCGCCGCCGCCAGTCCTACCCCGTTCGCACAGACTGTCGAGACGATTGAACGCTCGCATGCGCGCCAATTTTGCGGCGAATTTCGCGTCTAACGCTAAGAGCACAGGAAGAAACGCGCGATGGTTCGATGGCGGGGCCGGGAGACGAGCGGCAATGTCGAGGATGCGCGCGCCGCCGCGCCGCTGTCGGCGGGGGCCCCTGAGCCTGGTCTTGCGCCTTGTCATGAGCCGTTTCGATTTCGGCGGCGGCGCCGTCCTCGCGGCGGGCTTCGTCGGATTAAGCTTCATCGGCGTCAGCCCGCTGGCGCTTCTCAGCGGAGAACAAGACGGCGGACGTCTTACTTCCGCGGACGGCGAGACGGACGAATTCGCCAAGGCGATCTTGCGCGAAACCGAGATCATTTGGGGCGATCTTTTCGCCGAAGCAGGCAAGCAGCATAGCGAGCCGACGCGCGCTTTGTTCAGCGGCGCCGCGCAGTCGGCCTGGGGCCACGCCTCGGCGGCGGCCGGCCCGTTTTATCGCCAGGCTGATCGCAAGGTTTATCTTGATACGGATTTTTCCCGACGACGCCCTCCAACGAAACGCCGGCCGACGCGTGACGCCGAAAAGCTTTGCTCACGGCTCCTCGGCGCGGCCTGCGACACTTTTTCGGCGGCGTCTTTTTAGGGGTCGTTGAGAGTCGTCCATAAACGATGCAACGCGCATCCTTCCCGCCCCGCAAGCGGGGGAGGCGGCCCGCTCTCCTCATGAACGGGGGAAGAAAGACGCGAGGCGCGCGCAATGAATCCCGACCAGCCCAGGATCAGATGCGTGATCAGAAATTACGCATGATAAGTTAATGAATCTGCCGCGCCTCATGCGGGCTGTCGAGCGAGAAGGCCGGAATATCGACCTCGAATATCTCCCCGCCCGCGGTCTCCATGCCGTAGCGGCCGACCATCATGCCCGAGGGCGTCTGCAAGGGCGCGCCGGAGGTATATTCATAACCCTCGCCGGGGCGGATGACGGGCTGCTCGCCGACGACGCCGTCGCCGCGCACTTCCTCCGTCAACCCTTTCGCATCCGTGATGCGCCAATAGCGCGTGCGCAGGCGCACGATCTCACCGGAATTATTGTCGATGCGCACCGTATAGGCCCAAACGAAACGGCCGTCGTCCGGATCCGATTGGGATTCCAGATAATTGGGTCGAACGCTGACGCGAATTCCTCTGGTCGTTTGCTCATACATCGATGCGCTCCATCGGCCCCCTCCCCCCGCGCTGGTTTTATACGAGGGCGGCGGCGCCTGCTCAAGCTGGAAGAATAGGCGCGAAACAGCAAAAACGAATCAGCGAGCGGATAATCATGCAGCCTTGCTAGGGCCCCTATTCTCAAGAATGCTTGACCGGCCCCTCCCGTCGGGCGACAGAATGTCCGGCGACAACCAGCAAGCGCAGCAAGGGATAGCCTTGTGCCGCAAAGCGCGAGAACGGGCGTCCTGCCCGCCGAGCAATTGAATGAACTCATCGCCGCCGGCGCAATATCGCTCGGTGCCCTTGCAAATCCGCGCCAATTGCAACCCGCAAGTCTTGACCTGACGCTCGGTTCGCGCGGTTGGCGTGTGCGCGCCTCCTTTCTCCCATCGCGCAAGCGCCGCGTCGCCGAACGGCTCGCAGACGGACTCGCCATGCAGGCGATCGATCTTCAGAACGGCGCCGTTTTCGAACGCGGCTGCGTTTATGTCGTCGAACTGCGCGAGCGTCTCTCCCTGCCGGCCGACATCGCCGGCGCCGGCAACCCAAAAAGCTCGACGGGACGCATCGACGTTTTTGTACGGCTCGTCGCCGACCGGAGCGCGGCCTTCGACGAGATTTCACCCGGCTATCGCGGCCCGCTTTACGCCGAAATCAGCCCGAGAACCTTCTCGATCGTCGCCCGCGAGGGATCGAGCCTCAACCAACTGCGCCTCAAGCGCGGCGCGTGCCGCCTTGACGACGAGGCTTTGAGGGCGCTTGACGCGCAAACCCCGCTTCTCAACGAGGACGCCGATATCGACGGCGGCGTCGGCCTTCGCGTCAAGCTCGCCGGGCCCGCCGGCGAGGCGGTCGGCTGGCGCGCGCGGCGCCATGCGGCCTTGATCGACATCGACAAGGTCGGCGCGCTCTCGCCCGCCGATTATTTTGAGCCGATCGGCGCGCCGCGCGAGGGATTCGTCATTCTTGACCCAGATGAATTCTACATCCTCGCCTCGCGCGAGACGCTTGTCATTCCGCCGGACTACGCCGCCGAGATGACGCCGATCAATCCGGGTCTCGGCGAATTTCGCGTGCACTATGCCGGTTTCTTCGACCCGGGATTTGGCTGGGCGGCGGGAACGGGCGCAGGCAGCCGCGCCGTTCTGGAAGTCAGGAGCCATGATGCGCCTTTCGCGCTCGAAGACGGCCAGCTTGTCGCGCGCCTCGCTTATGAACGCATGGCGGCCCGACCGGAACGGCTTTACGGCGCGGCGCTTTCGTCGAATTATCAAGGCCAGGGGCTGAGACTGTCGAAGCATTTTTATTGAGCGGAGAAATATCGTGGCCCTCGCCCGTAAGACGCCCTTGATCGCCTTCGCCGCGCTTTTCCTCGCGGGAGCAGGCGCGCCGGAGGAAAAACCGCTCCCGCGCCTGTGCGTCTGCGCCGAGCCGGCCACTGACGACAGTGTCGCTTTCACCGGGATCGTCACGGACGCCGAACTGCTCCTCAATGAAAGCGGACATGGCGTCCTGCCGCGCCAGGCCGCCGTGTTCCGCATCGTCCAGTCAAAACAGCTCGATCAAAGGAGCGCGACGAAGGTCTGGCACACGACGGATCTGAAACGCTGCGGCGTCGTGTTCGATTATGGCCGGCAATACAATGTGCGCGCAAAAAGGACGGCGGACGGCCTCGAAACGAATTACTGCCTGATGAAGGACGTCGCCCAGCCTGCGCCCTAAGGTCTGTGGACAATTAGGGCGCAGGCCGCTTATTGAAAATGATCGAGAAGTTATTCGCCGGCATTGGCCGCGCCTCGTAAAAGGAAAGGCCCGCCTCCCGCGCGAGAGGGATGATATCGTTTTCGAGATCGCGCACGCCCCAACGCGGATCCCTGCGCTTCAGATTGGCGTCGAATTCAGCGTTTGAGGGCGCGGTATGCGCGCCGCATCTTGAAAAGGGTCCGTATAAAAATAACACGCCCCGAGCGCGAAGGAGCGTCCCTGCGCCTTTGATGAGTCCCCTAGCCGCCTCGATCGGGGCGATGTGGATCATGTTGATCGACACCACGCCGTCAAGCGGGGGCAGCGCGCGCTCCCATCCCTCTGTCGTAACATCGATCGCATGCGGCGGGGCTATGTTCGAAAGCTTGGCGTGAGCCGTCCACGCCGCAACCGACGCGCGCGAGGAGGAATCGGGATCGCCTGGAAGCCAGCGCAAGCCCGGCGTTGCGGCGGCGAAATGAGTCACATGCTCGCCTGTGCCGGAGCCGATTTCAAGAATGACGCCGTCCTTTAGCGTCAAAGAGGCAAGCAGCGCCGCACGAATTGGATCGCGATTGCGCGCGGCCGACGGTGAAAACAAGCGCGCGCCGTCGATATTGCGGGTCTCAAGCGCGATCGGCGGGGTCTTTTTCATGACGTAGACGCTCCCGGAGAGCAGCTCGCGCCGCCAAGGACGCAGAATTTCGAGCAGTGCGGATGGTTGAGCTTGACCGCGCCGCGCGCGCTTTCAAGCGAAGCGCCGAGCTCGAACTCTTCGTCATAGGGAAGCAGCGTGCAGGCGAGGACGGCGGGCGCAGATGCGCCTTTGCGCTTGCCCACCATGCGCGATGTCGCGCACATGACGCTCGACGGCGATTTGTTCAAAATGTTCCAGCAGGCCGTCGTGATCTCCGGCGTGTCGGCGTCCGCATCCATTTCAGGAAACAGGACGAGCCGCGCCGGATCGTCTGGATCGATATCGAACCCATGCTCGGCGAACAACCGGCGGTAGCCCTCGCGCATTGCCGCCTCGCTCTCGCCCCAGGCGAGCCGGCCCGCGACGGAAAGAAAAAACCCTTCGCCCGCCAGCCATTTGACGCCCTTTATCGCCTCGGCGAAAGCGCCCTTTCCGCGCTCTTCATCATGAAGACGCTCCGCATAATGATCGAGACTGACGCGCAAGGCGAGCCGTTCGCCGTGCGCGCGCAAGGCGCAAAGGCCCTCCTTGACGCGCGGACGCATCATCGGCCGCATGGCGTTGGTCAGGATGAGGACGTCAAAGCCCTCTGCAAGACTCGCCCTCGCCAAGGCGATGATCTCCGGGTTCATGAACGGCTCGCCGCCCGTAAAGCCGATCTTGCGCGCGCCCATCGCCGCAGCCGCAAGAAGAAAGGGACGGGCGTCTTTCAACGTCAAATAAGCGAAACGATCATTCCCTGGACTCGATTCGATATAGCAATGCGCGCATTCGATATTGCACAGCGTTCCTGTATTGAACCAAAGGGTTTCCAGCTTGTCGAAAGCGACCGCCGCGCGCGGCGCGCCATCGGCCGTGATATCGGCGTCCTGGAATTTGTCGCGCGCGAGGCTTTTGCCGCCTTCCTGCATGAGGGTCGCCTGTTTATTCGCGCCAGCATGCGCGAGCGGCCCTCGCAGAAGCAAGGGCCGCTCGAACATGCGGGAATTGACGATCGCGTGAAGCGCGCGGCGCGGGGATCTGGGTTAGCCCGCTTCAGTTGCCCTTCACCGGCGCGCCCCAGACTTTGTCATCCTCGTAGACCGTCTTATTTTCGGCCGGACGCGCCGATTGCAAGGGCGCGACATAGCCGGGCTGGTCGCGCCGGGCGAGCGCCGCGACGGCGTTTTGCAAGGGCGCCGAGGCCGGGTTGTAGGCTTTCTGACGATAGATGATGTCGGCGGTCGAGAAATTGGCCCCGTAATAGGCTTCGTTCCAATCGTTGCGCGTTTTCATGACCGCGCCTTCGAGGCTGATGCCGCCGTAAAGACCGCGCGAGCGCGAAAAGGCGAGAATGTCCGTCGTCTGCGCTTTGGCGCCGCCGCCGATCGGGCCGGCTGCGATCGAAACATCGCCGCCGAGCTTCACCGTCGTCGACAGGAGATGCTCCATGCCGCGCTGCGTCATCACGAGAAGAAGGATCTCCGACTGCTCGCCGCCGATTTGAAGGCCGAAAGAGAAGGAGCCGACGGTGAAGAAAGTCGGCTGCGACCAGCTCCCGTCATCATTGCGCGCTATCATGACGGCGTTGCCGCCGGAGCCGCCGAACATGAAGGCCCCGCGCAGCGAACGTGGAACGACGACCATCGCTTTTGCGCTGTCCGCCAGCTCCCACATGGGTTCGAAGGCGTCGTCCCTGGTGAAATAGGCGGTCGTCTCGGCCGCCTTGGCGACGAGCTCTTCGGCCTTTTCGCGCTTCGTCTCAGCGCGGGCGGGCGCGGCGGCGAAAAGCGCTGACGCGCCGAGCGCGATCACGGCGGCGAAAATCCGGTTCAGCATGGTCGTCTCTCCTTCAACTCCCTCACGCCTTTTGAGTTCTAGGCCCGTTTATGCCGGCCGAAAGCGGCGGCGTCTGGGCGAATGGATGAAATCTTGGAGAGGTTCGCTTCTATAGTCGAGCGCTATCGGCCGCCGTTTCGGCGGCAAAATCCATTGCTTGACAAATTTTAGCGCCCGACGAAAGCATGCGCGCGCGCGGGTGTAGCTCAATGGCAGAGCAGAAGCTTCCCAAGCTTACGACG
>JBFXBB010000057.1:0-11800 GCA_050183685.1 Amphiplicatus sp. | reverse complement strand
GTAGAGCGCCATGCGGACATTCAAATCCGCCACATACTCTTC
Organism: Amphiplicatus sp.; assembly: GCA_050183685.1. Taxonomy (GTDB): domain Bacteria; phylum Pseudomonadota; class Alphaproteobacteria; order Caulobacterales; family Parvularculaceae; genus Amphiplicatus. Next base: position 11,758 of record JBFXBB010000057.1, on the reverse strand, counting down.
CGTGATCAGCACCGCGGCGCCGATATTGATCTGGGGCGACCATTGATCCTCGCCCGCCCTTTCGCCCTGCCTGAGTTCCGCGACCGCCTCTTCGAGCATATGCTGGTAGAGTTCGACGCCGACTTCTTTGACATGGCCAGACTGCTCCTCGCCGAGAAGATTGCCGGCGCCGCGAATATCGAGGTCGTGCGAGGCGAGCGTGAAGCCGGCGCCGAGCGTATCGAGCGACTGCATCACTTGCAGGCGCCGCGTCGCGCCGGCGGTCAAGGCCTGTCGCGGCGAGGTCGTCAGATAGGCATAGGCCCGCACCTTCGAGCGCCCGACGCGGCCGCGAAGCTGATAGAGCTGGGCGAGGCCGAAACGATCCGCATGATGAACGATGAGCGTGTTCGCGGTCGGAATATCGAGACCCGATTCGATGATCGTCGTCGAGATGAGCACCTCGAACTTGCCCTCGTAAAAGGCGGTCATGATGTCTTCGAGCTCGCCGCCGGCCATCTGCCCATGCGCGATCTTGAAGCGCACTTCAGGAACGTTCTCGGTCAGAAATTCGGCGACGCCGTCGAGATCGGCGATGCGCGGGGCGACATAAAAGCTTTGACCGCCGCGATAATGCTCGCGAAGCAGCGTTTCGCGCGCAACGAGCGGATCGAACGGCCCGACCGTCGTTCTGACCGCGAGGCGGTCGACGGGCGGCGTCGCGATCAAGGAAAGGTCGCGAATCCCGCTCATCGCGAGCTGGAGCGTTCTTGGAATCGGCGTCGCGGTCAGCGTCAGGACATGCGGGTCGGCGCGGAATTCCTTCAGCCGCTCCTTATGCTTGACGCCGAAATGCTGCTCCTCGTCGACGATGACAAGTCCGAGATCGCGAAACTTGATCGATTTCGCGAGCAAGGCATGGGCGCCGATAACGATGTCGACATCGCCGCTTTCAAGGCCTTGCCGGGTCTTTTCGGCGTCGGCCGCGCTGACGAGACGCGACAGCGGCGCGATGCGCACGGGAAAGCCCTTAAAGCGCTCCAAAAACCGGTTGTAGTGCTGGCGCGCGAGCAGCGTCGTCGGCGTGATGACGGCGACCTGGCGGCCCGTCATCGCAACGATGAAGGCGGCGCGAAGCGCGACTTCCGTCTTGCCGAATCCGACATCGCCGCAAATGAGCCGGTCCATCGGCCGGCCCTTGGCGAGATCCTCGACGACGTCGGCGATGGCGTTCTCCTGATCCTCCGTCTCGGCATAGGGAAACCGTGCGCAGAATTCGTCATAAACGCCGGCGGGCGCGGCGATCGCGTCCGTCGCCTTCATCTCGCGCTTGGCCGCGATCGCAATGAGCTGTTCGGCGAGCATCTTGATGCGGGCGCGCATCTTCGCCTTGCGGCTCTGCCAGCCGGCGCCGCCGAGCTTGTCGAGCGGCGCGTCCGGATCGTCCGAACCGAAGCGCGATAAAAGCTCGATATTTTCAACAGGGAGGAACAGGCGGTCGCCGCCCGCATAGTCGAGTTGCAGGCAGTCATGCGGGGCCTCGCCGATCTGCAATGTCTTGAGCCCGGCATAGCGCCCGACGCCGTGATCGACATGCACGATGAGGTCGCCGATTTCGAGGCTTGAGGCCTCGGTCAGGAAGTTCTCGGCCCGTTTCTTCCGGCCGCGGCGGACAAGGCGGTCGCCGAGAATGTCCTGTTCGGAAATGAAGGCGAGATCCGGCGTCGTAAAGCCCGTTTCGAGCCCGAGCACCAAGGCGCCGACGGCGGCGCGGTCGGCGCGGGCCGCCGACCAGCTTTCGAACGGCGTCACATTTTGCACGCCGTGATCGGCGAGCACCGCGCCCATCCGGTCGGCCGAACCCTCCGACCAGCAGGCGAGATAGACGCGTTTTCCCTCGGCCTTCAGGACGCGGATGTGTTCGCGAACCGCATCGAACACGTTCACCTTCTCGCCCGAACGCTCCGCGGCGAAGCTCCGTCCGACCTTGGCGCCGAAGGAAAAGGCGCGCTTTCCTTCCGGCGGCGCGAAGGGCGAGAGCCTCCGGAGGGACGTGTCGTGAAGGCGTTTCCTCCATTCCTCCGGCGCGAGATAGAGCGCATCCGGTTTCAACGGCCGGTAAGCCGGCGCCGAGAATTCCGAGCGGCGCGGCTTTTTCGCGGCCACGTCCTCGGCGCGCGCTTCATAATGGTCGCGAATGGCCGCGAAGCGTTCATCCGCCGCTTCTCCGGCGAGATGTTCGAGGAAGACCATGCCCGCGCCGATAAAGTCGAAAAGCGAGTCGGCGCGTTCATAAAAGAGCGGCAGGAAATGCTCCATGCCGGCGTATTTCCGCCCGGCGCTCGCCGCCTCATAGATGGGATCGTCGCCCGCCGGACCGAAGGTCGCCACATAGGCGGCGCGGAAACGCGAGATCGTTTCCTCCGTGAGCAGAATTTCCGTCGCGGCGGCAAGATGCACATCCGTCAACTGGCGCGTCGTCAACTGCGTCGCCGGATCGAAGGCGCGGACGGATTCAAGCTCCTCGCCGAAGAAATCGAGCCGGATCGGCTCATCGGCGCCGGGCGGGAATATGTCGATAAGCCCGCCCCGCACTGCATAGTCCCCCGCCTCGCGCACGGTCGAGGCGCGCGCATAGCCGTTCGCCGCGAGATAGGCCGTAAGGCCCGCCATCGCGACCATCCCGCCCGGCCGGGCGGAAAAGGCGGCCGCGGCGATCGTCTCCTTCGGCGGCGTGCGCTGGATCGCGGCGTTGACCGTGGTCGTGACGATCAGCGGACTGCCGCCGTCATGGCCCACGAGAAGCGCCAGCCCCGCCATGCGCGCCGACAACGCCGCCGCCGACGGCGAGACGCGGTCATAGGGAAGACAGTCCCAGGCCGGAAAATCGACGACCGCGATCTCGGGCGCAAAGACCCGCAAGGCCTCGTTCATCACCGCCGCCCGCGCCCCGTCGCGGGCGATATGCACGACAAGCCCCCCCCGCGCGCGCGCCGCTTCGATCAGGGCGAGCGCGTCCGCGCCCTCCGGCGCGCCGAAGATGTCGAGCGCGCCCGGCGCCGACCACGCCTCTTCGGCGCCGATGATCGCCGTTCCCGAAACCATGCCCATGACTGTTCCCAACGCATAAAGCGCGGCCGCCGGATTTGGCGGCCGCGTGAACGGCGTTACCTAGCGGCTGCGCGCGGCGCTTTCAACGGCCCCCGGCGGAGAGGAATTTGGCGATATCGAACGCCTTCAACCCTTCGAACACCGGCCCCTCGATGTCCGCCGGCGGCGTCCCGTCGCCTTTCAGCCAGACGAAGAGATCGTGGTCGGGATAAGCGAGAATCGCCTCGAATTCGGCGAGCGCGGCCTCGTCCATCGCGGCAAGACATTCGGCCGCAAAGCCGCCGATCAGGAGATCGGCCTCCTTAAAGCCGCGATGCTGGGCCTGATAGAGAAGGCGCTTGCGGCGGATGTCGGCGTCGTTCGTCATGACTTTTTGAAATAGCCGCAACGGGGACGCTTAGACAAGCGCACCAAAACCGCCGATAAAAGCGGCCGATGCGTCCCGCCATCCTCAATCCGCTTTTCGCCGAGACGCGGTCTCTGCCCGGGATCGGGCCGAAGCTCGCCGCGCTCGTCGCCAAAGCGGCGGGCCCGCGCGTCGTCGACGCGCTCCTCGCCTTGCCGACGGGCCTCATCGACCGGCGCGCCCGCCCGAAGATCGCCGAGGCCCCTTTCGGCGCGCTTGCGACGATCGAGGCGCGCATAGACAAACACGACCCCCCGCACAACCGCAAACAGCCCTATCGGGTCATCGTCTCCGATGAAACGGGCTTTCTGACGCTCGTCTTCTTCCATGCAAGGCCCGACTATCTGAAGCGCGTGCTTCCCGAGGGGGCGACGCGCATCATCAGTGGACGGATCGATGAATTCAACGGCGCGCGCCAGATGACGCATCCGGACCATATCGTCGATCCGGCGGACGCGGCCGCGCTGCCGCTGATCGAGCCGGTCTACCCGCTGACCGCGGGCCTTCCCGCCAGCGTCATGCGCAAGGCGGCGCAGGGCGCCGTCGCGCGCGCGCCAAATCTCCCGGAATGGCAGGACCCCGCCTGGCTGAAACGCAAGGCCTGGCCGGGCTGGCTCGACGCCGTCAAAACGGCGCATGCGCCCGGCTCGCAAGACGATCTTTCCGCGACGAGCCCGGCGCGGGCGCGTCTTGCCTATGACGAGCTTCTCGCCAATCAACTCGCGCTTTTCCTCATCCGCCGCGCGCGGGTGAAATCGGCGGGCCGCGCGATCGCCGGCGACGGACGCTTGCGCGCGCAAATCGTCAAGGCGCTGCCTTTCACGCTGACATCGGCGCAGTCGGGCGCGCTCAAAGAGATCTGCGAGGACATGGCGGCGCCGACGCGGATGGTGCGCCTCCTCCAAGGCGATGTCGGCTCAGGGAAGACCCTGGTCGCGCTCCTCGCCATGATGACCGCCGTCGAGCCGGGCGCGCAGGCCGCGCTCATGGCGCCGACCGAGATCCTCGCCCGGCAGCATCTCGAAACGCTTGCGCCCCTTTGCGCGCGCGCGGGCGTTGCGATCGACATCCTCACCGGACGCGACAAGGGCCGAATCCGGGAGGAAAAGCTCGCCCGCCTCGCGCGCGGCGAGATCAGAATCCTCCTCGGCACCCATGCGCTCTTGCAGGAGAGCGTCGCCTTTCAGGATCTCGCCCTCGTCGTCATCGACGAGCAGCACCGCTTCGGCGTCCATCAGCGCGTCGCGCTTTCGGAAAAAGGACCGCGTCCGGATCTTCTCGTGATGACGGCGACGCCGATCCCGAGGACGCTCGCCCTCACCGTCTATGGCGACATGGATGTGAGCGCGATCCGGGAAAAGCCGCCGGGACGAAAGCCCGTCGCGACGCGCGCGATCCCCGTCGAACGGCTCTCCGAGGTCGTCGAAGCGATCCGGCGCGCCGCGGCGAAAGACGAGCAGGCCTATTGGGTCTGCCCGCTCGTCGAAGAGTCAGAGCTCGTGCCCGCGACGGCCGCCGAAGAACGCTACGCGGCGATGCGGGAAGTCCTCGGCGACCGCGTCGGTCTTGTTCACGGACGGATGAGCGGCGCCGAAAAGGACGCCGTGATGGACGCCTTTCACGACGGAAAGATTTCGGTTCTCATCGCGACGACGGTCGTCGAGGTCGGCGTCAATGCGCCGAACGCGACGGTGATGGTGATCGAGCACGCCGAGCGCTTCGGCCTCGCCCAGCTCCATCAATTGCGCGGACGCGTCGGGCGCGGCGACAAGCCGGCCGCCTGTCTCCTTCTCTATAAAGGCCCGCTCGGCGAAACGGCGAAAGCGCGGCTGAACGTCCTGCGCGAGACGGAAGACGGCTTTCGAATCGCCGAGGAGGATCTGCGTCTTAGAGGCGCGGGCGACGTTCTCGGCGCGGCGCAATCGGGATTTCCGGAATTCCGCCTCGCCAATCTTTTCGCGCATGCGGATCTCCTCGCCGCGGCGCGGGACGATGCAAGGCTTGTCGTCGAAAAGGACGCCGATCTCAAGACCGGTCGGGGAGAGGCGCTGCGCGTCCTCCTTTATCTTTTCAGCCGCGACGACGCGGTGAAATTGCTCCGGTCGGGTTAGCGATCAAGAGAGCGATCGATTTCGCTCGGAGCCCTGCGGCCGATCCTTCGTGACGCGGGCCTGCGGCCCGCTCCTCAGGATGAGGCTTTCCCTTGTTGCAACAAAACGGGCCTCATCCTGAGGAGCGTCGAAGGCGCGTCACGAAGGATGAAGCTCAGGGAGGCGCAATCGCCCGCCCTATGTACGCCGCCATAGGGCGGCTAAGACTTCTCGTGTCCCCGCGACGGAAGCCTAAAGACAGGCTTTCTTGGAGAAGGCGCGGCCGCCGCCGCGGCCATCGCCTCAAGCTCTTTGACCGCGGCCGCGGGATCGGCGAATTCGGGCGTCACAAGACCAACGGAAAAAACGGCCTTCGCCGCATCCTCGACTGTCATCGTCAGAGGACGGATCGACTCGCGCGGCAGAAAAAGCAGAAAGCCCGATGTCGGGTTCGGTACGGTCGGAACGAAGACGCTCGTCATCTGCGCGCTCTGATCGGCGAGGCGATGCCGGATCTCGCCTTGCGTGTCGCCGACGACGAAGGCGAGCGCCCAGGCGCCCGGCCGCGGATATTCGACGAGCGCGACCTCCTTGAAGGAGCGCGCGGATTTTTGCAGCGCCGTCTCAAACACATTTTTGAAGAAGCGGTAAAGCGACCGCACGACCGGCATCGACTCGACGAGTTCCTCGCCCGCCTTGATGAAAGCGCGCCCGATGAAGTTCTTGGCGAAGGTCCCGAGGAGAACGAGGCCGACAATGGCGATGAGGACGCCGAGCCCGGGGATTGCATGGGTGATCGCGTCGAGATTGCTGTCGCCCGCGGGCAGCGCGCGCTTGACGAAGGCGTCGAGCTTGGCCATCGGACCGGTCACGAACCAATAGATGATCGCGACGGTGATGCCGATCGGGGCGGCGACGACGACGCCGGCGAGAAAGCTCGACCGCAGCCGCGCGGCGAGACTCGGGCGGGGCGGCTTGATCAGTCCCCCATCGCGGTCCTTGTCGGACATGGCGCTCCCCGTATTTTGGCCAGCCTCTTCGCTCATGCGCTCTTTGCACCTTCCCGGGCGTGACAGATATCCGCCGCCCGACTATTTACACATGCGGCGCCGACCCGGCGTCCGCTACGGATTATCAAGGCCAGAATGTAGATTCTATGTCAAAATTTGGTGATTTCGAGGACGCAACGCCCGGGCGCGCATTTTGACCTGGCGCAATCCCCTGATCCTTGTCGGCGTTGCGGGCCTCGTCCTCGCGGCGGCGGCGATCGCCTTTCAGGACGATATTGTCAAATATTACGCCCGCCCGAAGACGCCTTTTCAAGTCGCCGCCGCGCCGCTTGCGCCCGACTACGCCGAACGGGGGGCCTGGGCGCTCTGGCCGGACGATCCCGAGGCGGGCCTCGCCGACATATTTTATGCGCACTCGACGACCTTCTATTCCCGCGAAGGCTGGAACGCCTCGATCAATGACGGCGAGGCCGACAGCACGCTTGAAAAAATCGTCGAGCCAAACGAGGCGGGGCCCTTCGCCGATATCGGCGCCGTCTACGGACCGCGCTATCGACAGGCGACGCTCGCGGCTCTGTTCACGCATAAATTTGACGGCGTCGCGGCGAGGAAGCGCGCCTATGGCGACGTCAGGCGCGCCTTTCAAGCCTTTCTCGACGCGTCGAACCCGAACCGTTCGATCATTCTCGTCGGCTACGGCCAGGGCGGCCTTTACGTGCAGGGCCTGCTGAAAGACTATTTCCAGCGCGATCAGGATCTGCGCGCGCGGCTTGCCGCGACCTATGTCATCGGGCAGGCGACGCCTCTGGCGATTTTCGACGACACTCTCGAAAAAACCGGCCCCTGCCTTGCGCCCGAAGACATTCGCTGCGTTGTCGCCTATGCCGATTACGAGGCGCGTTTCGATGAGGAAATGGAGCGCCTGCGCCATCGCTCGATGGTCTGGTCGGCGGCGGGCGAGCTGGTTCCGGCCGACGGCGCGCTTCTTTGCGTCAACCCGTTGAGCTGGACCGCGACGCCGGACTATGTCGCGCCGCAGGACCATGTCGGCGCCGCCTCGGCGACGGGGCTGCGCTTCGGCGAAACCCCGCCGCCGGTCGCCCATGCGATCGGCGCGCGCTGCGTCGACGGCGTTCTCGTCGTCGACCGGCCAAGACAGGACTATCTGAGGCGGCGCGGTTTTCTCGGCGCGAAATGGCGGGCGCAGCATTTCAATCTGTTTTATTACGACCTCGCCGAGGACGCGCGCCGCCGCCTCGCCAATCTCGCCGTCAAACGCGAGGAAGAATATCGCTTTCTGCAACCGATAGACGAAACGCTCGACCTCGAAACCAGCCCCATCCATAAAGTCCCCCCTCCGTAAACGGACGAAACGGAATCCGAGACATGAAACCCATTCGCAAGATCGTCATCCCCGTCGCCGGCCTCGGCACCCGCGTTCTGCCCGCCACCAAATCGATTCCGAAGGAGCTTCTGCCGGTCGTCGACCGTCCGCTTATCGACTATGTCGTCGCCGAGGCGCGCGAAGCCGGGATCGAGCATGTCGTGCTGGTCACGGGGCGCGGGAAATCGGCGATCGAGGACTATTTCGATCACGCCTTCGAACTCGAAGCGAGCCTGAAGGAAAAAGGCAAGACCGAGCTTCACGCCGCGTTGACGCGCGCGATCCCGAAAGCCGGAACCGTTTCCTACACCCGCCAGCAGGCGCCGCTCGGGCTCGGCCATGCGATCTGGTGCGCGCGCGACATTATCGGCGACGAGCCCTTCGCGGTCTCCCTGCCCGACGAGATCGCGCCCGGCTCGCCCGGCTTTTTAAAGCAAATGGTCGAGGCTTACTCAAAGACCGGCGGCAATATCGTCGCGGTCGAGGAGGTTCCGCAAAGCGAGACGTCGAAATACGGCGTCATCTCGCCGAAAGAAAAAAAGGGCGCGCTCATCGAAATGACCGGCATGGTCGAGAAGCCGGCGCCGGAAAAAGCGCCCTCGAATTTCCGCATCATCGGCCGATATATTCTGCAAGCGGATATTTTCGGCGTGCTTCAGACGCAAGGCGCGGGCGCCGGCGGAGAAATTCAGTTGACGGACGGCATGAACACGCTGAACGGGCGCCAGACCTTTCACGCGCTCGTCTGCGAGGGCGTCATTCACGATTGCGGCTCGAAGCTCGGCTGGCTGAAGGCCAATCTCGATCTCGGACTAAAGAACGCCGAACTTGGCGAGGCGTTCCGGCGCTATGCGGCGGCGCGGCTCAAATAGCCTTCGCGCAACCGCAAGGAGAATTCGACCCGACTTATCCCCCTCCCCTCGGGACCGCTTATAGTGAGGCCCGATGCGAAAAACGCTGTTTCACGTGAAACAGCCGACAGGAGGCAAGACAATGACGCGGCGTAAGAACGATCAGGCCGGACGACGCGCGCCGGCGCCGAGAAGCGCGGAGGGAACGCTCGCGGCGCGCCGCGCCTCGTCGAGCGCCGGGTCGCCGCCTTCGGGCGTTTGCGCGTCCGGCGCGCGCAGCACTTCGATTTCAGCCTCGGCGGTCGTCTCGGCGGCGCTCATCTTGACGGGCGAAAAGGGGGCCGAGACCGCGGCGCGGCGGTTCTTCGATCGCTCGATCTGCGCGGCGAGATGGCGAATCTCGACGGCGAGATCCTGCGCGGCGCGCTGCTGCGTCTCGGCGCCGCGCCGCGCGCGGCTCGCCCCGCCCGCCGCGCGGAAAGCAAGAACGCAAAGCGCGAGCGAGCCAAGGAACAGCAGAAAAGTCAGCGTCATCGCGCCGAGCTGCAAGGCGAAGAAATCCTTCGCCACGAGATCGCCAAGACCGAGGGCGGACAGAAATCCTTGCAGGTCCATGCGTTCGGCTCCTCTCGCCAAGGCGGGGAATTTTAACCATTCCCGCCTGGCGGGTCCATATGGCGGCCTCGCATGAGCGAGCGGCCCGCGATCGTCCTCCTCCGGCGCGACTTGCGCCTCGACGACAACCCCGCGCTGCACGCGGCGGGCGAGCGCGGGCCCGTCATCGCGCTTTTCGTGCTCGACGAGACCGAGCCCCTCGGCTTTGGCCGGGCCGCGCGCTGGTGGCTCCACCATTCCTTGGACCGCCTCGGCGAGGCGCTGGGGCGCGTTCCGCTCGTCCTGCGCCGGGGCGACATGGCCGCGACGGTCGAGGCGCTCGCGCTTGAGACGAAGGCGGCGATCGTCACCTGGAACCGGCGCTATGCGGCGAGCGAGGTCGCGCGGGACAAGGCGATGAAGGCGCGGCTCGCCGCCGCCGGAATCGAGACGCGCTCCTTCAACGGGGCGCTCCTGCGCGAGCCTTGGGAGATCGAGACGAAGGCCGGCGGCCCCTATCGGGTTTTTTCCCCTTTCTGGCGCGCGCTCCGCGGGGCGGGCCCGGCGCGGGGCCACGTGAAACGCTTTCGCGGCGACGGCCCCGCAATAACGCCCCGCTCGGAGGCGCTCGCAAGCTGGGGCCTTCTCCCGACCAGGCCGAACTGGGCGCAGGCCTTCGAAACGACATGGACGCCCGGCGAGAAAGGCGCGCAGGACGGCCTCGCCCGCTTTCTCGACGGCGCGGCCTTGACCTATGCGGCCGACCGCGACCGGCCCGACATCGAGGGAACGTCGCGCCTGTCGCCGCATCTTGCTTTCGGCGAAATCTCGCCGCTCGGCGTCTGGCGCGCCGTCCATGCGCGCCTTGAGCTAGGCGCGCTGGGCGCCGCGGCCGCAGAGAGTTTTCTGTCCGAATTGGCCTGGCGGGAGTTCTGCTACGCCCAGGCCTATTTCAACGCCGACATCAAGACCGCGCCCTTGCGCGACGCCTTCGCCGCCTTTCCCTGGCGCAAGGACAAGAACGACCTCGCCGCCTGGCGGAAGGGACGGACCGGCTATCCGATCGTCGACGCCGGCATGCGGCAGCTCTGGCGCGCCGGCTGGATGCACAACCGTGTGCGGATGATCGTCGCGAGCTTCCTCGTCAAGGACCTTCTCCTTGACTGGCGGGAAGGCGAGCGCTGGTTCTGGGATACGCTCGTCGACGCCGATCCCGCGAACAATCCGGCGAACTGGCAATGGGTCGCGGGCGCCGGGGCGGACGCCGCGCCTTATTTCCGGATCTTCAATCCCGTGGCGCAGGGCGAGAAATTCGATCCCGAGGGCGACTATGTGCGGCGCTATGCGCCCGAACTCGCAAAGCTCTCCGCCGAACATATCCACAAGCCCTGGGCGGCCCCGGCCGACCGCCTCAAGGCGGCGGGCGTCGTCCTCGGCGCGGACTATCCAGCGCCCCTGACCGATCACGCCTTCGCCCGCAAACGCGCGCTCGAAGCCTTTGATTCAATAAAGAAATCCCATATGGAACCGCAGTGAGATCTGACCTATTATCAGCCGAGATGACGCCCGATCCGCAAAATCTCCCGCGCGCGGTGATCATGCGTTCGGACAACCGCGACCGGGAGCTTGAAGGCGCGCCGTTTTTTTTCCGGCTCGCCTGCAAGCTCGCCGCGCGCATCAAATATGGCGCGCTGACCTTTGTAACGCCCGACGGCCGCGCGCTGAAATTCGTCGGCGGCGCCGAGACGGGCAGCGAAGGCGTCATCATCGTCAAGGACTACGCCTTTGCGCGCCGTTCGATGCTCGGCGGGGATATCGGCTTTTTCGAAAGCTTCGCGGATGGGAAATGGGAGACGCCCTGCCTTGCCGACGTCCTTTATGTTTTTGCGCGCAACGCCGACTATGTGAGAGAGGCGTTCCGCGCGCTCCCCATCGTCGACTGGTTCGACAATATCCGCCATTTCCTCAACCGCAATACGCGCGAGGGCGCAAGGCGCAACATCCGCGCTCATTACGATCTCGGCAACGCCTTCTATGAAAAATGGCTCGACCGGACGATGACCTATTCCTCGGCGCTCTATCCCTCGCCCGAGGCCGATCTCTCCGCCGCGCAAATGAACAAGTACAGAGCGCTCGCGCGGGCGATCGACTTGAAGCCCGGCGACGAATTGCTCGAAATCGGCTCCGGCTGGGGGGGCTTTGCCGAATACGCCGCACAACAGGGCGCGAAGGTCACGGGGCTGACGATCTCCAAAGCGCAGCTCGACTACGCCCGCGCGCGCATTTTCCGCGCGGGACTCGCCGACAGGGTCGAATTCCGTTTCGACGACTAT